>JAAYHY010000030.1 GCA_012735135.1 Bacillota bacterium
CCCATGAACTGTACACGGGAATGATCGGGATGCACGGGACCAAGGCTTCCAACCTGGCGGTGACCCAATGTGACCTGCTCCTGGCCGTTGGCGCCCGTTTCAGCGACCGGGTCATCAGTAAGCTGGACCGGTTTGCGCCGAAAGCGAAGGTCCTTCAGATCGATATCGACGAAGCCGAAGTCAATAAGAATATCCGGGTGGCCCACCATATCATCGGGGATGTTAAGGAAGTTTTGCACAAGATCAACCAAGGGATTCAACCCAAGGACCGCTCCCAGTGGCTGCGGTATGTCATGGAATTGAAAGGCCAGAATGGACGGGAGGGGAATGGCGACGAGTTAACCCCCGAGTATATCCTGGAACAAATATACGAACTGACCCGCGGAGAGGCGTTAATCTGCACCGAAGTGGGGCAGCATCAGATCTGGACCGCCCAGTATTACAAGTTTACAAAACCCAGATCCTTAATCACCTCCGGCGGACTGGGCACAATGGGTTTTGGTCTGGGCGCGGCGATTGGGGCTTCTATTGCCTGTCCGGGGAAGCGGGTGTTTAATATCGCGGGCGACGGCAGCTTCCGGATGAACCTCAATGAACTGGCGACCGCCGTGGAGTATAAACTCCCGATTATTGTGGTGATCATGAACAATCATGCCTTGGGCATGGTCCGGCAGTGGCAGAGTATTTTTTATGACAATCGTTACTCCCATAGCAACCTGGACCGGCAAACCGACTTTGTTAAGCTGGCCGAGGCTTTTGGAGCGGTGGGTTATAACCTGACCGCGAAGAAGGATGTGGCGCCGGTTCTTAAGGAAGCTTTAGCTTTGAACCGGACGGTAGTTATTAATTGTGAGATCGACCGGGAACATAAGGTCTGGCCGATGGTGCCGCCCGGCGCCGCGCTGGAAGATGTGATCGTCGGTGAATCCGATCTAATCCGGAACTGACGGTTCTTGAAGCCCATGAAGACATTGACAAGCGATGAAGACTTATCAAGGCAGGATATGCTACTTTTAATAGGGCAAGCAAACAACGAAGAAACGGAAAAACACCGGTGGGGAGGCGTTTGACTTCGGAAACCGGCGTGGTTTGTAATGAAAATGACAATTGAATAGTTTACCTCTTAAGGCGCCGTCAAGGCTTAATAGGGAAACAGGTGAAATTCCTGTACGGTCCCGCCACTGTGAGAGGGGAGCTTTTTGCCAGTCGCCACTGGTCCAGGCCGGGAAGGTGGCAAGAAGCAATGAACCCGAGTCAGGAGACCTGCCTTAAGTTGTAGTCACATAACCTACGGAGGATAGGGGGTGATGGTAGCCAGGTGCTAAAAGCCTTTAATCCGTTGTGGTTAAAGGTTTTTTTGTTTGTCACATGGCAAAATTTGCCACGCTAATTTGCCAAGGAGGTATGTTTCCGATGAAACGCTTATCTTGTCTATTAATTAACTTTATCCTGCTTTTGCTGGTGTGTACAGTTTCGCCGTTTAGCGGAAAGGCAGCAGAACAGTTTGACGAAGAAATTGTGGTGACGGCATCTAAAATCCCGCAGCCCGTTTCGGAAGCACCGGGTTTCGTCCAGACGATCGATGAAGAAACGATCGCGGAGGCGCAGAATAAAAGTGTGGCTGAGGTACTTATCCAGGAAGGTTCTACCGTTTCAACGAATGGTGGTGATGCCTCTTATGCCAACATCCGGTTGGACGGCGCTTCCGCGGAACAAACATTAATTATGGTTGACGGAATCCCGCTCTATGGGGGGACTATGGACCAGGTTGACTTAAGTTATTTCCCCGTGGCCGGGGTCGAAAAGATCGAAGTGGTAAATGGCCCTTTATCAGCTCTTTATGGTTCGAATGCCCTGGGTGGAGTGGTTAATATTATCCCGAACCTGACCGGTGGACGTGGACAGTGTTTTTATCTCAGTGGTGGTTCCTTTGGTTCTGGCCGCGGTAGCTTCCAGCTTACCCGGGAGCGCTGGGGGTTAGCCCTTGGTGGGGCGCGAACCGCCGGCCATCGTCCCCATTCCGCGGCTGAACGTTATGATCTGGCGGCGCAGATTAATCTGATTCAGCAAGAAAATAGCTTATTAAAACTCTACGCCGGTTATCGGATGAAAAACGCCCAAATTCCCGAATCTGAGCTCTGGCCGGGATATGGTAACCAGGAGGATGAGAATTTATTCCTGAACTTGGCGGGGAAAAGGGAATTCGGTAATAATTCGTTGGAGGCCAAGCTTTCTTACCAGAGCTGGGATAATTACTATGAAGGTATAAATGGAGATTTTCGGGAGAAAGATCGACACATTTCGACCCGGTGGGGCTCGGACCTGACCTTACGGCATGATCGCGGTGCGCACCGGTTTTTGGCCGGTTTCGCCTTTAATTATGATAACATCAACAGTACGGCGGTGGGGATCCGTCAACGGCACGCGGTCGGCCTCTACCTCCAAGACCTCTGGGACCTCAATGACGCTCTGTTGCTCCATTCCGGTTTACGCTGGGATCGGGTTGACCAATATCAAGCGCTCTCTCCCCGGCTCGGCTTAACCTGGTTCCTTGCGGACCATTTCAACCTCGGGCTTAATTATGGAACCGCTTTTCGGGCCCCGACCATGAATGATCTATACTCTCGCTGGGTTGAAGAGAATCCGGATCTTAAACCAGAAAAAGGTTACAAGTGTGAATTAACCGGCCATTGGAAGGACTCGCAGATGTCGGTTACCGCCAATCTCTTTTTATCCCATCTTCAAGATGGGATCGTCTGGCTTGATCCAGATGGTGATTGGATATCAAAGCCAGAAAATATTGAGAAAATAAAAGCCTCCGGTTTTAATCTGAGCGCGGCGTATGACTGGGGGCCAATCGAAACTAGCCTTGGCTATACGTTCGTTGATCGAAGAGGTTGGGATCCAAGCCGCAAAGGATTTTCCCGTGATTTAAACTTCTTTGGACAACACCGGTTCAATCTGAAGGGTCAGGCCGACTTTGGGAAGTTAAACATCAACACCAGCTGTCAGGTGGTGGGGGCACGCCGTGATGAACGGTTTCGCTACGGGAAGGTGCCCGGGGAGATGCCCGACTATCTTCTCCTTTCCGCTGGACTCCGGTATCAGCTCAGCACGAATTATGTGATCGGCCTTGATGTGGAGAATCTGACTGATACCAAATATCAGATCCAAGAAGGTTATCCCATGCCGGGAAGGAGTTTCACGTTAACGCTGCACGGGCGTTATTGAGGTGTCTTTCTTGTTTTTCAGAGCATTGCTTATCTCCATCATTCTTCACGGGATTTTGTTGTGTTGGGCGGGCTCATGCCTGCCCAACACATCCGAATGGTTGCGGACGGATCCCGTCTTTGATCAGGAGCTAAAGATCAGGCGTGTTACCTTTGTGGAAATTCCTTCACCCCCGGTTTTGGCGGCAGGAGAGCGGTCAGGAAATCTGCCACCGCAGGCAGAGTCAAAAGCAAAACCGGAACCCGCTTCCTTTCAACCCTCAACTCCGGAGAACGCCGGGGCGGTTTTGACTGCGCTGGACAATGCACTGGCAGCGGAAACAGCTCTGATTCTACCTGGCGTTTCCCCTGACGCAGAGAAGGATCCGGTGAACAGCCAAGCGATCGTTCGCTCCAAGGGGGAAGGCCCCCCAATTACCAGTCCGGAGAGATTTACTGTTTCCAACTTGGAGGAGGAGTCCGGTCCGGAGAGCGCTTCTGCTCCTGATCCGGAGAACTTAAACGTCTCAGCTTTGGAGGATACTTTCGGTTCCCAAAGCGCTTTTGCTCCTGTCCCGGCCAGTATTCCCGCTACTGTTTTAAAGAGCGAACCGGTCCGGAACCAAGCGAGTGGGACCACCGGCAACCGAGAGATTGAGGCAATCGCCAGCAAAGAGCAGGTTTCTCCGGTTACTCTAGAGAACGATCCTGCTACCAGTCCGGTCAAGGTTTTCCATACCGATCCGGTTTACCCCCGGGTGGCCAGGCGCCGGGGCTGGGAAGGGACGGTCTACCTTACCGCTCTACTTGATGAAGAAGGGGTAGTGTTAACGGTTGAGGTTACCAAGTCTTCCGGCTATGCGGTGTTGGATGAGGCCGCACTGGAAGCAGTCACTCAGTGGCGATATACCTGGCCGGATAGGCAAAAGGCGGCGGCCAGGGAACGGAGGATTACCGTTAAGGTAAGTTTTCAGTTGACAGAGTAATTTCCCCCTTTATTTTTTTAGTTAAGGTTATATTTTGGTATTAAACGCCAGTAATTTAATTAAAGTCCGGTGAACAACTGGGCTGTTTTCTAATAAGTAGTGAGGTTAAGATGGTGGGCTGTTGTGATTTTGCTCATAAAATAAGGAGATTTATTTACGGGGCTGTCTTTTTCACGACAGCCCCGTCTTTGTTTGTGCTATAAAGCAAAGACATGTTGCCCAATCCGGTGGATAACCGGTCGTGACCAGATCCAGCTGTACGGGTTGTGAATTTTTGCCGGATTGTAGAAATAAAGGGCGCCCCCGCTCGGATCCCAACCGCTTAAGGCCGCTTTGGCCGCTTTCAGCGTGCTGCTGGCCAGCGGCTGCCAGATCTGGCCGTTGGCCACTGATTCGAACTCCCCGGCCTTATAAATATTCCCCGCGATGGTCCTTGGGAATTTCCCCGATTTCATCCGGTTTAGAATGACCGCGCCAACGGCGACTTGCCCCTCGAACGGTTCGCCGCGGGCTTCCCCATTAATCAGCCGCGCCAGCAGGTATAAATCACCAGCGTTGACGCTTGATGGCGCCGTGGCCGCTTTTGCTCTCGTCTCCGGTTGCTTATCGGGAATCCACAGCTTCCCACCGGCCAGAATTTGATCACCGGGTAATTGGTTGGCGGCTTTTAACGTGTTAATATCCGTGCCATAACGTTGCGACAAGGTATATAGGGAGTCTCCCCATTGTACCCTATACGTCCAGGCGTAAACCGGACTGGAACAGACAAACATCATGATCCCTAGTAAACCGTAGATTGCCACCTTCATTCTTTGATCGTTCAATTTCAACATGATCCAACCCCTTTCTAGATTTTTCACGCCTAAGCGCGCCGGTATCTTACCCTTTTTAACAGGCCGGTTGGGATATCGGGTCTTGGGGGGCCGATTTTTGCATTATAGCATTGGTTTCCGGGGCTGTCGACCGGGATATAATGCCGTATAAAGCTGGGATTATAAGCATACGTGAGCATACGGAAGTTATTTTTAGTTAACATAAAAAATTAAAATGGCCCGAAGGGAAATATTATCCTGTGCGTCAAAAGGAAAACGGGGATAAAATAAAAACAGATATTGACAAAAGTACATATTTGTAATAAAATCAAAAACGTAAAAATTACATATTGGAGGGATAACTTATGGAAAACCGCTTACCTTTACTTGGAGAGAGATTTCCTAAGTTTACCGTCAAAACAACCCACGGCGAAAAGACTTACCCCGATGACTTGGCGGGAAAATGGTTTGTCTTCTTTAGCCATCCGGCGGATTTTACCCCGGTCTGTACCACGGAGTTTGTGGCCTTTGAAAAAAGGGCGGACGAATTTCGGAAGCTCGGGGTGGAGTTGGTCGGCCTCAGTATTGATCAGGTTTTTTCCCATATTAAATGGGTGGAATGGATGAAAGAGCATTTAAAAACAGAGATATCTTTTCCGGTAGTGGCGGATGATACGGGCGCGGTCGCTAAGGAACTTGGTCTGATTCATCCCGGCAAAGGAACCAATACGGTTCGGGCGGTTTTCATTGTCGATCCGGAGGGGATCATTAGGGCGATCCTCTATTACCCGCAGGAATTGGGGAGGAATATAGGGGAGATTTTACGGATGGTCAAAGGATTACAGGTTGCCACCGAACATAAGGTGGCTTTACCCGCCAACTGGCCCAATAATGATTTGATCAGTGATGAAGTGATTATTCCGCCGCCCACCGATGAAGAGACCGCCAAAGAACGGAAGTCGACTTATGACTGTTTGGACTGGTGGTTCTGCCATAAAAAACTGGCCTGATTAACAGTGGAAGCCGGAACTTGGGGCATAGATCCTTGACATGGAAGGGGGACGGGGACAGACCGTCCCCTTTTGGTCGATGACCACTTTAGCCGGGAAGGGCTTTTTACGAACCGGTTAGCGCAGGGGGATATGGCCGTGGTTTATTGCGCGTAAAGGAAGCTTGAGGCTAAAGACAGTCTATGTTAAGATAAAAAAAACTAGTTGTGTTGCCCCATTACCGACTTGGGGAGAAAGACGTTGCCGATTCCAATGATGAAGATGTGAGGGGAAGAAGATGCGGACGGAACTTCTGAAAGATATATGTCAAACTCTGGAGCAGGTGGGGGTTCGCCCGACCCACCAGAGAATTGAGATTATGAAATATTTAAAGGAACACCGGGTGCACCCGACCGCCGAAATGATCTACTCCCAGTTGAAAGAGGCAATTCCTACCTTCTCCAAGACGACCGTTTATAACACCTTAAAATTGCTGGAAGAGAAAGGAGTCATTTCCGCACTGGCGACCGATGAGGATCAAGTCCGGTACGAAGCAAATATGACCCCCCATGGTCATTTTAAATGTGTGAAGTGCGGAGCCTTATTCGATCTTAACCTTGACGGAGTCGCTCCTCCCGAAAAGGAACTCGACGGTAATCTGGTTTTAGAATGGCAGGTAATGGTGAAGGGGATTTGCTCCTGTTGCCGAACGTAGTAAAGAAAAAGACTCGTGACAAGATTTGTGACACGAGTCTTTTGTGCGCGGAGTTACCCGAACACGACTCGAAGGATAATGCGTTTGCATATTCTGTTCAACTAATAGGTAAATGGGGGAGGATTACAGTGAAGACAGAGATCCATAGATTTAAACCATTACCCCTCAATAAGGTGAAGCTTAACGGTGGATTTTGGGGAGAAAAAAATCGCTTGGCGCGGGAGAAAGTCATCCCTGTTCAGTGGCGGATATTAAATGATGAGCTTCCCGGCGCCGAACTTAGCCATGTGATCAAGAACTTCCGAATTGTTACTGGGGAAACAAATGGCCAATTTCATGGGATGGTCTTCCAAGATAGCGATCTTGCCAAATGGTTGGAGGCGGTGGCTTATAGTTTGACCACCAATCCTGATCCACAGTTGGAAGCGCTTGCCGATGAGATGATTAACCTCATCGGAAGGGCGCAACAGGCAGACGGTTATTTAAACACCTATTATACGCTAAAAGAACCGGAAAAACGCTGGAGCAATCTTCGGGTTTGCCATGAATTATACACTGCCGGCCATATGATTGAGGCGGCCGTCGCCTATTACCAGGCAACGGGTAAAGACAAGTTTCTTAAGCAGATGTGCAAGTTTGCCGACTATATTGACGGTGTTTTTGGCCGGGAAGAGGGTAAGAAACCGGGTTACCCGGGGCATGAGGAGATTGAGTTGGCTTTGATCAAACTTTACCGGGTGACGGGGGAGGAAAGATATTTAAAACTCAGCAAGTTTTTTATCGATCAGCGCGGACAAGAACCCAACTATTTCGTCCTTGAAGCCGAAGCTGCGGGTGAAGAGTTTTCGGCCGATAATAAACATTTCGGGCTAAAATATTACCAAGCCCATCTTCCGGTTAGAGAACAGGTCACCATGGAAGGGCATGCGGTCCGCGCCATGTATTTACTTTGTGGCGTGATTGATCTGGCCATTGAAACCGGGGATAATACGTTGCTTGAAACGGCACACCGGCTCTGGAAAAATGTGACGCAACAAAAGATGTATTTGACCGGGGGCGTCGGCGCCAGCAGTTACGGCGAAGCTTTTAGTTTTGATTATGATTTGCCCAACAGCACGGCATATGCTGAGACTTGTGCGGCCATCGGTTTGGTTTTTGTCGCCCACCGGATGTTGCAGTTGATGCCAGAACGGGAATATGCCGATATTATGGAGAAAGCCTTATACAACGGCGTTTTAAGCGGAATCTCCCTTGACGGAGAAAGTTTCTTTTATGTTAATCCTTTAGCTGTTTCTCCGGAAGTTTGTGAAAAACGCCATGATCACTCCCATGTTGAGCCGGAGAGGCAGAAATGGTTTGCCTGCGCTTGCTGCCCGCCGAATCTGGCTCGTGTTTTAACCTCAATCGGTGAGTATTTTTACACTGTGAACCAGAATGAAGTTTATATTCATCTATATGGGAACAACATAGCCAAAGTCGGATTGGATGAAGGGGAGGTTCAGCTTACACAAGAGACCGCTTATCCTTGGGAAGGTACTGTCCGGATCAGCGTTTCTACTGAACAACCGGTCCGCTTTACGCTTGCCCTGAGGATCCCCGGTTGGTGCCGGCAGGCTCAAGTGTGCATCAATGGAGAAGAACTGAATCTCTCTACCGGCCTGGAAAGGGGTTATGCCAAAATATCCCGGTGGTGGAACAATGGTGACCGGGTCGAGTTAAGCATGGCGATGCCGGTAGAAAGGATTTATTCCCATCCTTTGGTGGCGGCAAATCTGGGCAGGGTTGCCTTACAAAGAGGCCCCATCATTTATTGTCTGGAGGAAATCGATAACGGTCCTAATTTAGCAGCAATCAGTTTGCCATCCGGTTCCAAACTGACAACGCAGTACCGGCCGGATTTATTGGGCGGAGTAACGGTTATTACCGGCGAAGCCATGAGGGTGTCCGCAGATAATTGGGGCAATTCGCTTTATGCTCCTCAGCCTCCTATGAAAGTCAAAACCGGGTTTACTGCTGTTCCGTATTACGCCTGGAATAACCGGGGCCGTGGGGAAATGTTGGTTTGGATCAGAGAAACTTAACGAGGCAGAACGGGAGCGTAAACACTCTTTAGTGTGCTCATCGATTGGCACGAAAAATGTGATCGTATACATAACTTTATATAACCTCTGCCCAATCCCATATTTGAAATTAATTGCAATAGAGAAATAAAAGGGTTAATGGTAATAAGGATGTGAAGCATTTGTATGGAAAGATTAAGCGATTTTATGTTGAAAAGAACAAAGTAAGAATTGATTTTGAACAGATCTCCGCCGTCATCACGGCGCTCACTCCCGAAATAATCAATGTTTTTCTTCCGCTGAACGGAACAGAAAAACCTTCCCATGCTATCGAGGGGGACAAGCGGGTTCCTGTAGAATTGGCGGTGGAAAGGGTAGAGGATGCTCTCCTGATTACCACCGCCCAGCTGAAGATTGAGGTTGGTCCAGACTGTAAGGTTGATTTTTATACCAAGGACGGCCAAGTGATCTGCCGTGACTACCGGGGAAAACGGGAGCCTTATGTCCGAAGGGGAAAAACAGCCCTCATTAAAGCAGAAGGACATGAAGTTGTGGAGAATGTCAGCGGCAACCGGGTGGAGGTCTTAAAGGAAATCATTGGTGATGAGTATTTTTACGGTTTAGGCGAGACCACCGGGCATCTCAATAAACGGGGTTATCAGTATCAGATGTGGAATACGGATGATCCATCGCCCCATACGGAGAGTCATGAAAAACTCTATAAATCGATCCCGTTCTTGCTTACCCTCCGGAAAAAGCTAGCCTATGGCCTTTTCTTTGACAGTTCCTATCATTCCTTTTTCAATCTGGGCAAGGAGAA
>JAAYHY010000031.1 GCA_012735135.1 Bacillota bacterium
CGGGTAACTTGGCTCTGCTATGATATAAACCTAACATTTGGGAAGAGCAAACTTGGAATCGATGGGAAAGTTAATAAAAAAAATAGGTTGCAGCAGGAATAATTGAGTGAAAAGGGAAGATTAAATAATTACATTAAAAAATTAAGAATTATTTAATTTTCGAGGGAGGAGTTACCTTGAAAAAAGTACTGACTTTCATAGGTTTATTATGCATATTTTTTCTGAGTGGTTGTGTTGAGTATAGGGAAAGCCTGGTTTTCAACCCGGACTGGTCGGGGAATTTAACTTTTAGTATTGGCATTAACGAACAGTTTGATGATTTCCAAGAAGAAGACATCAAACAGAGACTTGATCAAGTTAACGGTCTAGAGGTGTTGGCGAGTAAAACCTATTATCAAGGTAACATGAGATGGGTGGAGTTCGATGTTGAGTTTAATAACTTGGAAGCGTTGACCGGTATGGATGAGGCCTTTAACGAGGTGGGCTTTATTGGGAAAATTACAATTGAAGAAGATGATAAAGGGAATATATTGTACACTAGGAAATTAGAGAAAGAAGCAAGTGCCGATACCCAGGATGAGATGGTAGATAATATATTGTCGCAATTTTATTGGACGTATCGAACAAAGTTTCCTGAGCAAGTGATCAGTGCCAACGCGGGTGAGAACAACATTGATCGAGAGACAAATACTATAGAATGGAAGATTAATCTGGCTGCGCTGATCTCTAATCCTCAGATTATGAGTGCGACAATTAAACAACCTCAAACCGCAAAGATTGTCTGGCCTCTAATAATTTTGGGTATTGTCGCTTTGCTGGTTTTAGTATTGGGTCTATATCTATACGTTTTGAAGGGCAGAAAAAACCGATTACAGTATTTGGTTAAGGAGAATAATCAGGCGAAGCAGATTTAAATTATTCCCCCCTGATTTGCCCGATAGCAAATTAGGGGCTGGGTGAACTTTTGGCTCTATTACCCACATATAATGAACTTTGCATTGTTGTCAGCTACCATCGACAAAGAAGTATGAGTGACCACGCCAAAGCCCTAGAGTGTCCCCAAAAAGGGGGAGCAAAGCATTTTGGCTTCATGCCCCCCCTTATTTTCCAGTGTTCGACTTTAGCTTTCCATTAACTCCTTTGCTTTCGCCACCATTCCCTCCACAATCACTTCCACCGCTTTCCTCCCCAACTGGATGGAGGCCGTATTGCGGGGATCTTCACCCAAGATGCCAACCAAAGGTTCCTTATCGCGGTGCAGATAGACACTCATGTCGACACAATCCGGTCGCAGGTACCAGAGAAAGGAGGTTTCCCATCTCGCCGCATGGTCACCGCCGACCTCCTTGGAAGGGCCGGCGTAATCGAGCTCGGTTCCGGCAAAGGCTTTGGTTCCGGTGAAGGTTGCGTTGAAGCGTTTAACAGCTTCCAGGGCTAACGGGTGTAAAGGATAGTGTCCGCAAAGCAGACAGACCGCCCGCATTTCCAGGGTGTGCATTTGCACGAGGAGATGAAAGATTAATTCCTTGTAGAATTGGCCCTGTTCTTCGGAATTCCGGCCAAACCCGGGATAATCCGGGTCAAAACACTCCGCTTTTAACCCCATATACCCTTTAATTTTACCGTCCCGGTCATGTTTAACCTCCATGAGATCGGCTGTCCTGGGCTCGCCATACCAAAGGGTAGGAAAAGCGAAACCACCGCTCCGTTCAGCCGCCAACTCGCAGAGCTTTTCCGCTTTGAGGGCATCCAGGCCGACGGCCAGATGTTCGCTATGCCATTCCAACACACCGAGACCGATGAAGGCGGCAGGGAACTGGGCGCGCCGTTCCATGATTTCATAGGGCAACATTTCATGGTATCTGACTTTTTTCATTTCGCTTCCCCTCTTTATATAGTATAGTTTTCCGATTAACCGCTTCGAAAATCCCGTCCGCGGAGGCAACGGGGGTGGGCGAGACTGTTTTACCTATTTTTCTTCTGCCATTAGGCCGGTACTATCTCCCCGGTGAGGACTATCCTCTCCGGGGACCGCCGGGGCTTTTGAATCCGTTTCGTCAATATAGATCTTCACATCCACGTTGAAGTTGGGTAAGAGGAAATCGTTTCGATCATCAATACTGATTTCCACTGGAATGACCGTTTCTCCGTTCTCCTTAATCGCCACTGCAGAGCGGCGGATTACTTTACCCCGGTAGGTCCGGTCATAATCGGCAACGGGAGTTATTACAACCCCGGCGCCAATCTGCAGATCCTTAATAAATTCCTCCGCGATATTGGCTTCTACGATCAAACTGTCCAGGTCGATGATGCTCAGGACCTTCTTTTCAGGGGTGAGGAGATCGCCTTCTGTATAGCCGAGTTCGACGACGATCCCGTTTTTGACGTTGGAGATGATTTGATTGTTACGAATAAAGTTTTGGTCCAGTTTTTTCCGGAGCATCGCTAATTTATTCTCCAAAAGAGTGATTTTTTCCTTTTGCATATTGAGCGCGGTCAGTTCTGCGCCGGGAAGATCTTTATTTATTTGTTTTAAAGCCAGTTCCGCTTTGAGTTTCTCGATCTCATCAACTTTTTTCTGGCGTTGAGACTGGAGGGAACGGTTCAAGTCGGCAACGGTCTTTTCCAACGCCGCCACTTCTTGCTGGGAAACGCCATTGATCTTCGCCAACTCCCTTTTGGTTTCCAGATCCTGCTGGGCTTTGGCCAGATCAGCCTGGAGTTGGTTGAGCTCATAATCGGTGTTGGTCAGCAATGCCGTTTCTTTTTTGGTAATCTCGGCGGCCAATTGGGTTAATTCCGTCTCGGTCTTTTTTAGATCCTTTTCAGCCTTTTTTAGGTCAAACTTGGCCACCAGTAGTTCGTACTCGACATCCCGGATCTGGTTGCGGTATTCATCCACGTCGAGGGCGAGTAATGGTTCACCCAAAGTCACTTTTTGGCCTTCCTTAACATAAAGCTCACGGACGCGGGCCGAAAAGTCAATATTGATATTGATCACGTTGGTGGCTTTGACGACGCCAAAGGCTTCGATGCTCGCTCTTTCCTGCGGGGTTTCTGTTGGGGCATCGGCCTCTGCGGCGGTGGGTTGGTTTACCGCATTAGCCGGTTGGGAAGAGGTATTCCATTTTCCGCGGAGAAGGAGGAGTCCCGCCACCCCAACTACCACCAAAACGAGAAGGATAATCCAGATTTTCCTCATTGTTCCCACACCTTTCCGTCCCGAAGATTAATGATTCTTTGGCTATACGCGGCGGCCTCCCTCGAATGAGTGACTTGGACGATGGTTTTACCCTGCTCTTGATTGATTTTTTGCAGGAGTTCCATGATTCCCGTTCCGGTTTTCGTATCCAAGTTACCGGTGGGTTCATCCGCCAGAATAATATCGGGTTCATTGATTAAAGCCCGGGCGATGGCTACCCGTTGTTGCTGACCACCCGATAATTCGCGGGGTGTATGCCGTCGCCGGTCGGCCAGGCCGACGGTTTCGAGAATGGCCTCTAATTTCCGGCGGTAACTTTTCAGGCGTTTTCCATCAAGCAGGACCGGAAGCATGATATTGTCTTCCACATTTAAATTGGGGATGAGGTTATAGAATTGGAAAACAAAGCCCAGGGTGCGCCGGCGGAGGATACTGATCTCCTTATCCTTCATCACTGCGATATTTCTCCCTTTGATCCAAACCTGACCGGTAGTGGGTTTATCCAATCCTCCCATCAGGTAGAGCAAAGTACTTTTTCCGGATCCGGAAGGGCCCATGATTGAGACAAATTCCCCCGCGTTGATGGTGAGGTCAATTCCTTTGAGGACTTCAACCTCTATCTCGCCCATTTTGAAGGTTTTATAAAGCTGAATGGTTTCAATGATGGGTGACAAGGCATCACCTGCTTTTATTCGTATTTAATGGCAGACACAATATCCAATTTGGAAGATTTCAGGGCCGGACTGGTCGAAGCCGTTACCGTGATTAAAATACCGGCTAGAATGGAGGATAGATAAAGAGAAAGGGATTGGTGGATGGGGAATTTGCCCGCGACGGCCTTTAGAATCATGGGCGAAATCGAAATCAATAAATAACCGCATAAAGCGCCGACAATCCCTCCAATCAGGCCTCCGGTGAGGGCTTCGATTAAGAACATCTTAAGGGCTTGGTTTTTACTCATCCCAACGGAACGTAAGACCGCCAGCGCCCGTTGGCGTTCGAGAAAACTAATAATGAGATTATTAAAAACACCGAAGATGCCAATGACCAAAGCCAACAAGGAAAAACCCCGCATCACCCGGAAAAAGCTGGCGTTATTTTCCCGGTCGGATGCTTCAAAGTCGGCAATGGTATTAATGGAGGGGTATCTTCGTTCCAACCTTTTTTTCAGGGTAGCGCTGACCAAGTCCGGATCCAGATTTGTTTTGATAAAAAGATCATCGTAGTATTGCTTGCCCATATCCATTTTCATATATTTTTCAGCGATCAAGGCAAAATTACCGTTCCACATCAGGGAATCATAAAAACCAATGATTTGGTAAGTTCGTTCTCCCCGGCTCATTTTTAATGTCAGCAAGTCGCCCTTCTGGACCTGCAGTCTTTCCCGCAGGGTGTTGGTGAGCAGAATCTTGCGTCCCGTATCCAGCTCCGCGAGGAGTTCCGGATCAATGTCGAGTTCCCAGAAATCAAGGTGTTTATATTTATTTACCCCATGGATCAGGTTAATCCGGTCTTTCCGGTTGGTGATTTCGAGATAATTGGCACTGTAGATTCCATAAACAGCTTCCACACCCTCGATTTTACGGAGGATCGCCTCCAGGTTACGATCGGCTTGCCAAACCCAACCCCAAATCTGGAAATTGCAATTGCGGTAAAAATTAGTTACTTCCGTTGCCACACTGAAACTAATGGTGTTGATCATCAAGAGGCTGGAGATGCCGATGGCGAGGAGGGAAATATTATTGAGAATTCCCTTATTTCCCCGTAAGTTTTTGGCCGCCAGGATCCCTTCATTGCCAAAAAGATAACGGTAAACCCGGGCAAAGACGGTCAGAAAAAGGTTGGTCAACCCCGGGATTAAGAGGATACAACCGATAATACTTGCGAAGATCAGGAGCATCCCAACGGGCAGGAGAAGTGGAAATGGAATATAAGGCGGAAGGAAGACGGCGCCGGCGATCAGGATTAGACCAAGCACGGTTTTCCATCTCTTCCGGCGGGTAGGTTTACTGATGGTATTGAAGATGATCTCCTTGACCGGTATCTTGGCAATCTTCAGGATCGGCAGTAACGAACTGACCAAGGAGATGAGAACAGCCAAAAGAAAGGCCTGTCCTAGCTGTGCCGGGGTGTACCGGAGTGTTATGGTAGCCCCTGGGAAAGAGGCAATCTGTAAAGTAATCAAATAAAGGAGGATGAAGCCAAGGCCGCAACCGAGCAAACCGCCGATCGCACCGTAGGTAATACTTTCGGCGATCAGCACAAAGCTGGTCATCTTGCGGGTTGCCCCGATGCTGCGAAAAGTTCCGATCATCGGCAGTCGCTCTCTGGTGATGACCTTAAAGGAAGTATTAATAATATAAACCGCCATAAACAGGACAACAGTCCCCATCAGCTGAAAGGTGGTGGTTAAGGTCCGGGTATACTCCTTAAGTTCCTGGATCGTAATGGTCTCGGCTACTTGGTAGCGGGGGTAAGCAGCCCTCAGTTTTTCCATAAGTTCACCTTTACGGGCGGGGTCCTTTAATTTCAGATAAAGGATGGCCACTCGGCCCCGGGCATTTAAAATGGTGGCCAGCGTATCAAGGGGCACCACTACGTTGATGTTTTGTCCGTCATCTTGAAAGGGGCCGACCGGCTCGGCCAAGGCGGCGATATAAAACTTGCGCTTGGCGCCGAGGAGATCGAGCTCCAGATAATCCCCAAGCTTGAAACCGTAATCTGCCGCCGTTTTTTTACTGATGATCAGTTTTTTTCCGCGAAAAGGCAAAAGCTTATCTTCACCGGTGAGAAAGAAGGGATTCAGCTTTTCCAGTTCGGGCAGGGTAAAACCATTGACGCTGAGACGCAAAGTTTCCCCATGGTGGGAAAGCGTAGCTGAGGTTTCAATGGAACCGACGATATACTCCAGTTCATCGCCGAATTGTTCTGCTCTGTTCCGGTAGAAGAAGGAAGACGGGGATTCCCGGGTTGGGTAAATCAACAGGTCAGCAGTGCCGTAGTATACCCTAAATCTTTCGAGAAACATGTCGGCTGCCGTATCGGAAAGGGCTTCCGTGGCAAAGTATAAGGCGGAGGAGAGCATTACGGAGGCCAGGATCAATAAAGTTCTTAACTTCTTTTCCCAAACGTTTTTTAAAATAAACTTGATAATAATTCTCAAAGCGGACCTTCCATTCTTCCTCCGGTGCGCGGTGGAAAATGCGCCCTAAAGGGATCAATTCTGAATCTTAAAATGACCATCTGCTTCATTATACAGAAATTATTTCCAAGAAAAAAGGGAAAAAGAATGATTTCCGGTTAAAATTTGGTATATTTCCTGCGTCACCAGGGTCCTGTTCATTACAGGCAAATGGTAATTTTATGTAAACCCTTGATATCAATTTAGTTACATTTATATTGACAAAAGGAGGGCGAATGTATATAATAAACTTAACCGGTTAAGTATTAAAGATAACTCGCCGGATTTTTAAAATAGCCGTAACCCTAGAGGGGTGATGGTCACCGCTGAGTTCATGGGCCGGTGGAAACCAAAGATTAAAGCTTACGGTAGAAAAAGTATTAAGAAAGGTGTGGTCTGATGAAAAGATGTTTAGCGGTGTTAGGCTCTGTATTTCTCCTTTTTGCAGTGGCTTCCTCCAGTATCGCGGCCACTGTCATTGGGGGTGAGGTAGACTTCGGCTATGATATACAAAGGTCGATTACTTATGGTTATGCCAAACTGATCGCCGAAAACCGGATCAATGATGGTTTGACTGCCCATATTTCCTTTGATTTTGATACCATTGAGAAACAGGGCATGTGTGATCAAGCTTGGGCCGAGTTATACAACAGGTATACTACAATCCGGGTTGGCTATTGGCATTTCGATGTCAAGGGCGATGTCCGCGTGATTAGTCCGGTTACGATTATTGGACAGACGGCGACGGCGAGAGCGGAAATTCAACACAATTGTCAAGCCAGAATTGATCTTCCAATAAGTGAAAGTATCAACCTGATGGGGTTTTTAACCCAACAACCCGCAGAAGAAGAACTACTATATGCCGGTGGCATATCTTATGAAGGGGATATTTGGGGAGCAGAGGCGATTTACATCAAATATGACTCTTCGGTTTGGGCCGATCCGGCGGTAGTTCTTAATGCGTACTTAATTCCCTTTGATTCGACCAAAGTTTATTTGCATTACGGATTAAGCCGGGACTGTTATGGCGCTCAACCAAATGCTCCTACCAAAGAGCGAAAAGCCGCAATTATTGGCGTGAACTACGATTCCTTTGACTTACCTGTTTACATCCGGGGTGAAATTGACTTATATAAAGGTCTTTATGATGACGGAAATACCCCGTGGGGGCTGGTGGTAGGGTATAAGTTCAGAAATGGGGCCAGACTGCAGTATGACCGGTATGTCCATGCCTACGGGGAAGACCATAATACAAATATTGTTAAGTTAATCGTCACCTTCTAAAGGACACAGGGGCTTTTTTTGGATGGAAAATTAACCGGTTAAGTATATTGGTTTTACTTCTCAACTATATTATTATGGGGTGACCGAAATGAAGCGGGCCTTGCTAATGGGAATCCTGTTTTTATGCCTGATGCTCCTCTGCTTCCTTGGCCAAGGGGTTGCGAAGGCACAGGTGTGGCCGGCCAATGAAATATACCTTTGGCGGATGGAAGATAAAAGAGAGTTGAGATCTTTTGATTCGGACCGTTCCGGAGCCCGGTTTGTTCTTGATGATGAATATGTTACTGAAGGTAATTATTCATGCAAAGTTATCCCCGGAGGTGGAGAAGAGACAAAGTTAGCGGTGAAGATCACCGGTTTAATTGAGAAGTGGAATGGCAAGAACAGTTTATTCCTTGATCTATATTTGCCGGAAGATCACCCGTTGAATGGCTGTTTTCTCGGGTTGGCCCAGGCTTTGCCCGAATGGGAATGGATTGATGGGTGCATGGCGGCAACCTCGGTGATCCCGGGTGAATGGAACCGCGTCATCTTCAAACTCACTGATAAGATGAAGTTTCTTCATCCACGAAAGCAATATATAATCTACCTTTGTTTTTGGCATGATGATGGCGGGGAAAAAATCCCTTTACATAAAGAAAACCCCTTCTATATTGATGGCATTGGGTTAATCGAATAAATGCTGGAGAGAGGTGGAAAGAGGGTGACTAGAAAGCGGATTTGGATATGGCTCTTCCTCCCGTTAGTTTTCTTGCTGACCTCCTGTGAGCGTTCTTCGCGCAATAACGGCTCCGCCCATGTGACTTTTTTATGGAATATGGATAATGAATTGGTGTTTACCCGGGTCAATTGTGGAGTCACTAAGGTGACGGAACCGGTTTATCAATGCGCCTATTCATGGAGACTTACTCCTTCAGGATCTTCAGACCCGAATTATCCTGAAGTGAAACTGGAGACGACCTTTGATCCGATTAATAATCCCGGCCTTTTTGAGAAATGGATTTGGGCAAACCGGGTATTCATTGATGTCTATGTTCCGGAGGGAAGTAATTTTAATAATTGTTTTGTCTATGTATGGGATGACAAAGCTTATTTTGAAACCGGAAATGGCTGGGTTGACGGCGTGTTTCAACAAAAGGTGATGGGTCCTGGCTGGAACCGGGTGGTTCTTCCCCTCACTTTTAAGATTAAGGATTTGGATCCCTCACGGCCCAGAACTTATAAAATCGGTTTTGGCTTTCGCCACATGGCCGAAGGCCAAGAAAAGTATAGAGAAAACGGCTATCCTTTAAATCAAGTTCCAATTTATATCGGTGGGATTGGCGTGTTTTAGCCGCCCGTGTCGGTTACCTCCCGTGCGCATGAAGGGTTGAAGATGAACTGATTGACAACATTCCTCGGTGGATGGCCGGTTACCTTTTAGGCGCATAAAGGGACATATGCATGGGCGATGAGTAACCAGTGTGATACCTCAAACAGAGGGGGATTGGATTATGCGGAAAAAGACGAGGTTCTTGTTGTTTGTATTTTTGCTCTTCTTTGGTTTGCTCTGTGTTATGGCGCAAGCGCAGGACAGGATTGAGGTGGAGACCGGCCGGCCTGAGTTTATCGAAAAAATGCTCGAGAAGACTTCAGAAGAGAGTAGAGAAGAAGTGGCTTCCCTTCTGAAGCTGGATGACGATGAACTTTTGGAGGCGATCTCCCGCCGGACTTTTCAGTATTTTTGGCAAGAGGCCAATCCACGGAACGGGTTGATTAAGGATCGTAGCACTGTAGACTCGCCCAGTAGCATTGCCGCGGTGGGTTTCGGGTTAAGCGCAATTCCCGTGGCGGTTGAGCGGGGCTGGATTTCTTATGACGAAGGTTATCAACGGGCCTTGACCACCCTAAAGACTTTTGCCAAGGGTAAAGTGGAAGGGCGGAAGGGGTTTTATTATCATTTTGTCGACATGCATTATGGAAAAAGGGTTTGGAACTGCGAACTGTCCTCGATTGACACAGCAATCCTGATTGCCGGAGGGATCGTCTGCGGTGAATACTTCAAAGGAACCAGCGTCGAAAAGTATGCCAATCAACTCTATGAAAAGGCGGATTGGCAATGGATGACCAATGGTGAGGAGACATTAACCATGGGGTGGGACCCCCTCCATGGTTTTCTTCGGGCCCGTTGGAACGGTTTTAACGAGGGGATTCTCGCCACTTTACTGGCGATCGGTTGACCCACCCATCCGCTCTCTCCGGAAGCATGGCACAAGATCTACCGGCCGGTGAAAGGCGGAACGTATATCAATTTACAAGACGAAGTCCTCTTTGTTTATCAATATCCCTTGATCTGGTTTGACCTCCGGGAAAAGGAAGACCGGTATGCCAATTATTGGCAGAACGCGATCGCCGCCATTAATTATAACCGGCTTTTTACTAGGTTTAACCGTAGTTACCTGACTTACCGGGGTAATATCTGGGGGCTAAGCGCCGGGGACGGCCCCACCGGCTATAAGGCCTATGGCGCTTTTCACGATAAACATGACGGCACGATTGTGCCGTATGCCTCCATTGCTTCGTTGCCTTTTACGCCGGCGGAATCGATGGCGGCAATCCGGGAGATGCTGGCGAAATTTGGTCCATTGGTCTGGGGGAAATACGGTTTTGTCAGTGGCTTTAATGTAGACCGTAAATGGTTCTCCAAGCAACATATCGGCATCGACCAGGGCGCCATTTTACTGATGATTGAAAATTACCGGACCGGTATGATCTGGGAGTATTTCATGCGCCACCCCAGGGTGCAAAAGGCTCTGGAACTTGCGGGTTTCAAAGAAAGTAACTCCGAATACGCGGTCACTCCCGCCTATGCGGAAGAGTATGAGGCCCTCATGCTCCTCCCCTCCCAGAAAACAGCTGAAGCCTTCCGCAGGCAAAAGGCGGTTTTGATCGATGGGGATCTCACGGAATGGCAGGGTGTGCCCAGCTATTTGGTGGATGAAGACATGAATGTCCCCGATGGAAATATTACAAAAGTTGATAAAAACAAGATGAATCTCCGCAGTGAGTTTTATCTTCAATGGGACGACGAGTACCTCTATTTAGCCGCCGATGTGACGGATGATGTAATCGTCAACAACCTCTCTCCAGCGGAACGGGGCGCCTTTTACCGTACCGATTCGGTGGAGTTTTATATCGATCCCGGCCGGAGCGGAGGCGGGGCCGGTCTTTTCAAATTAAGTGTCCTTCCCTTTGATACTTTAGGCAACGTCCATGCGGCGCGGCACGAGGACGCCCGTCCCGGGCCGATCGAGGTCATGGCGCCGGGGACACGGGTGGCTTCCCGGCGGACTGTTAAAGGCTATAGTGTGGAAGTGGCCATTCCCTTTACGGAATTGGGGATTAGTCCCCAGGAAGGGCTGGTTCTGGGGTTCTGCCATACGGTGCATAATTGTAACGACCGGTCGGCTCCGCGCGGCGCTTATGTCCGGGAGAACATGATCGCCTGGAACCATCTGCCTATGGTGTGGGAAAATCCGGATTTGTGGGGAGACTTGATTCTCAAGTAGTTACAGTAAAAACAATCATTCACATGAACGAAGAGGATCGAGCGACGGAGTAAAGGGCAAAAGGAAAAGCCTGTTCTTTGACGGGTGTTGCAATTCTAACCTTAAGGGGGTGAGCTGGTAAAGGAAACGGTAAGGGGATAAAGACAAGGGTATTCATGGGGATGGATCTCCAAAGTAAAAA
Source organism: Bacillota bacterium (assembly GCA_012735135.1). Taxonomy (GTDB): domain Bacteria; phylum Bacillota; class UBA4882; order UBA10575; family UBA10575; genus Capillibacterium. The sequence continues at coordinate 11,397 of JAAYHY010000031.1, forward strand.
AAAACGAGGTGAATGTGGTGAAAAGAACGATTTATCTCGCTTTGGTTTTGTGCCTGGTGGTAGCGCTGATGGCTGGTTGTGGCAAGAAGAAAGAAAAAACTGGTCCAACCGGTCCGGTAATCCCACAGGTTGGAACGGTCCTCTGGAATTTTGAAACCGATGAGGAAGTAGCAAAGTTTGATAATGACAATACGGGAGCAGAGCTTGAACTTGATACCAAGACTGTTGCGGAAGGAAAAGCCGCTCTAAAAGTGACGCCCAATGGCGAGGCGGAGGAAACCAAGATCGCCGCCGTTCTAGATCAGGCTAAAGTTGGCGCTTGGAATGCCAGCAAAAACCTTGTGCTTAAACTCTATATGGACCAGGGTATGAATCCGGCCATCAACATTGTCTTTCTTGGAATCGCCGATGTAACTGGTGGTAATTGGAGCTGGGTGGATGGCACTTTCTTGAACATTGCCGGAGCGAAAACTGGTCAATGGAATACATGTGTCTTTGATCTGACCGCAAAGCCTACGATGCTGGACTTGGATCCAAAACGCGACTACAAATTCTATTTTAGTTTCTATAATGAGGATGGAGAAAAAACACCGCTGGCCAGCAGTAGCAGTTTTTATGTGGACTATATTTATATTGATGGCCAAGGTTCCAGCGAAGATCCGGGCGAAGATCCCGGTGAAGATCCGGAACCGGCCCTCCTCTGGGGTTTCGAGTCGGAAAATGAAGCAACTGAGTTTGCGGAGGAGGGAGGAACCGGTGCGGTTCCTACCTATACCACGGAACAAGCCTTTGCGGGGACCGGCGCGCTGAAAGTAACTCCAAGCGGCACGGCAGAAGAAACAAAGATCAAAGTGCGGTTACCGGTAACCAAAAATGAAAACTGGAAGAACAGCTCAAACCTTGTCCTTAACCTCTATATGGCAGAAGGAATGGCTCCGGCCGTCAATAAGATTTTTGTGGGGATGGCGGATGTGACTAATGATGGCTGGGAATGGGTAGAGGGCACGACCTCTTCCTTAACCGAGGTAAAGCTGGGAGAATGGAACGAATGTAAGCTTCTCTTGCCCCATAAAATGATAAATATAGATCCAACGAAACAATATGAGTTATACTTCAGCTTCTTCAATGAGGTAGACGGGGCAAAAACACCGCTTGCGGATGCCTTTTATATCGATGAAATCTCAGTGGAGTAAGCAAGCCTCCTTTTAGCCAAAAGGATCGACAATTAACTACCGAGTGTGGCAGCCAGCTGCCACACTTCTCTCTTTTTATTCACTATGGTTTTCTGCGTAAAGCTTTTTGCGTTGTCTGCTATAACGGCTAATATAACAAGATAAATTGGTAGATTTCCGGATTGAGAAGGCAACACAGAAAGCCAGGATTATATTGGGGGAGGAACAAATGAAAAGGTATTTATCGAAAATACTCAATGTCTTTCTTATTATCTTACTCCTTGTCGTACTGGTTGGTTGCGGAAAGAAAACGCCTCCCCAGGCGCCGGATCTTTTGACGGATGTTTCGAGGCGGACTTTTAATTATTTTTGGGAATTTGCCCACCCGGAAACCGGTTTGGTGCTGGACAAATACATCGACCAATCGGTAGCCAGTATTGCGGCGACCGGGTTTGGCCTGGCGGCGTTACCAATCGGGGTGGAAAAGGGTTGGATCACCCGGGTCCAAGGAAAGGAACGGGCCCTTAAGACATTAGACTCCTTCGAATCCGGACTGGTGGAGGGGAAAAACGGTTTTTTTATGCATTGGGTAAATTGGAGAACCGGAAAAGGGGTGTGGGACCGGGAGGTTTCATCCATTGATACCGCTTTGTTCATCGCGGGCGCAATTGTTGCCGGCGAGTATTTTGGCGGTGATATTAAAGAACGGGCTGAGAAATTATACAAAGCAATCGATTGGCAATGGATGACCGACGATGGCGTCACTTTAAGAATGGGCTGGAAAGAAAAAGAGGGTTTCACCAACGACCGGTGGGGAGACCGGTTTGACGAGGGGTTATTGGCCACCCTTCTGGCCATGGGTTCACCGACACACCCAATCTCTCCGGCGGCTTGGGACGCGATTGACCGTTCAGTGGTGCAGACCAACCCACACACCGGTGAGACCCATATCGCGTTGGAAGCTGAGACTCTCTTTGTCTACCAGTTCCCCTTAATCTTTTTTGATCTCCGGAATACGGCCGACCGTCATGGAATTGATTATTTTGAAAATGCCGTAAAGGCAACGAAGTATAACCGGGATTATACGATGAAGACCCACGCTGACAAGTATGGCGTCTACGGGGAGGTCTGGGGTTTAAGCGCCGAGGATAAACCCTATGGCGGTTATCATGCCTATGGCGCCCGGGATGGTAACAACGACGGCACTATTGCGCCGTATGCTTCGATCTCGGCTTTGCCTTTTCTCCCGGAAGAGGCGATGGCGGCAGTTAAGGCGATGGTCAACAACTTCCCGCAAGTCTACGGAAAGTATGGTTTTCATGCCGGATTTAATCTCATTGTTAAGGGGGGGCCATGGTATTCCGGTAATTACATCGGGATTGACCAAGGCGCCATTTTGCTCTCGATTGCCAACTACCAATCGGAAATGGTGTGGAAATACTTTATGCAAAACCCTTATGTCCTAGAAGCGGTAAGGCTGGCCGGCTTTGACCGGTATCAATAGGAAGGCTATGCCATCGTATACAGTGTAAAAGATAAATGCGTTAGCGGTGTGAAGAGTAAGAGGATAATCAATAAACATAAAAACAACTTAAGAAAAAACAGCGGTTTCCCCTTTGGGACCGCTGTTTTGCGTTTCACTCTCTTTTGGTTGGTTGTTGTTTTGTTTTCTATGGCTTCTAACTCTCTTGGGTGGCTGGATTTTTGCCAAGTAGGACCACCAACTGCTCCTGGCCTCCCGTGAGGGTTAATGTATAATCGTGGTTCTGGCCCGGTGCTTGACCGGCGACGGATGGCCATCAAAAGGAAAAGGAATTTTGCCCAATCAGCTTTTTATCCCCGTTGTTGAAATCCCGTGGACGATGAATTTTTGTCCGGCTAAGAAGATCAAGAAGAGTGGGATTAAAACCAGAACCGCTCCGGCCATCACGACGCCAAAAGTTGTGCTGGCCTGGTTTTGCCCGAAAAGGGTGTAAAGAGCGACTTGTAAAGTATACATACTGCTGTCGGTGGCGATAATTGCCGGCCAGAGAAAGTCGCGCCACATCCCGGTGAAGTTGAGGATACCAAGGGTGGCTAAAGCAGGTTTAAGTAAAGGGATGATGATCCTAAAGAAGATGAGCCCTTCGTTGGCTCCGTCAATCCGGGCGACCTCACATAGTTCATCGGGGATGCTCAGCATATGTTGGCGGAGGAAAAAGATATTAAAGACATTGGCCAGCGGCGGGATGATGAGCGCGCGATAGGTATTGAGCCAACCTAAAAAGTTGATGGAAAGATAGTTCGGGATTAACGTTACCTGTGAAGGAATCATCATCGTGGCGAGAAAAAGCATAAATAAAAGGTTCCGACCGGGAAAATGTAATTTCGAAAAAGCGTAGGCCGCCATCGCTGGGATGAGAAGCGCGCCAATGGTGTAAGAAACGGTGACGATTAAGGTGTTTTGAAAGGCTTTGGCAAAATCGATCTCTTGTTTGAAGAGGTTAATGTAGTTCTCGAAGGAGATGTGTTTTGGGATTAAGCGCGGCGGTAGCTCGAAGATGGCCTCTTGGCTCTTGAAAGAAGTTGATATCATCCAAAACAAGGGAAGTATTGTTGAGAGGAGGCCAATGATTAAAAGCAGATAGACACCGATCTTAAGCAGAAGGGCTTTCGGCGGCACCCTTTTTCTACGGTTATAGTTAAGAGGCTCCTTTTCCATAATCAACCCTCCCAAAAGTTAGTATTTTTGCTCACCGAGTTTAATCTGAAACAGGGTGACAATGAAGATAAAGGCGAAGAGGATATATGAAGAGGCTGCCGCGTAACCCATTTTGAAGTAACGGAAACCATTCTCGTAGATGAACAACACAATTGTTTTCGTCGCATCCATTGGTCCTCCCCCATTGGTGAGGGTTAATGGTTCAGTAAACAATTGAAAACCACCGATCATCGAAGTTATGCTAATGAATAAGGTGGTTGGCGCCAGGAGAGGAATGGTGACATACCAAATTTTCTGCCATCTGTTCGCGCCGTCAATCTCCGCGGCTTCGTACAGTTGTTGGGGGATATTTTGGAGTCCGGCCAGGTACAGCATGGCATAATAGCCCAGACTCCGCCAGACCACCAGCCCGACAATGGCTAGCATGGCGAATCTTACGTCCGTGAGCCAGCCGGGGCCTTTGATCCCAAACCAGCTTAAAATATGGTTTAGAATCCCGTAGTCTTTGCTGACCACCCAATACCAGACCGTCGAGATGGCGATTCCGTCACTGATATAGGGCATAAAAAAGCCCATCCGGAAAAAATTACGCAGTTTGATCAGGGGTAAATTTAAAAGTAAAGCCAGCGCCAAGGAGAGGACCAGCACCAGGGGTACCATCAAAACGACAAAATATAAGGTATTCACAATACATTTTAAAAAAAGTTCATCATGGAGCAGATGCCGGTAGTTTGCCAAACCGATTAATTTGGCGTTTCCCCAGTTGACTAAGGAACGGACATTAAAATCGGTTAAGCTAATATATAAGGAAAAGAAAACCGGGAAAACGACAAAGCAGAAAATAATGATCAGCGAAGGTAACAGAAACAAGAGCGGAGTTAGGTATTTTTTTCTCACCTGTGTTCCCCCTTTAAAAAAACTGGACAGGAGACGGATTGCTGGGCGAAGCAGGTTCTTCGCCCAGCAATATAGGCTAGGATCTTGGTGAATTTGGAGTGGCCTTTAGTAATCAGCCATGATCTTTTCCAAGTCTTTCGCCAGTAATTGACAGGCTTCCAGTGGTGTTCTAACCCCATAACAAGCCTCTTGGATTCTGGTATTAAGGCGGCCTTCGATCTCCGGCCATTGCGGCACGACCGGCGGCGCCACCCCTTCCTTGAGTTGTTCAAAAACGATCTTCATGAGCGGGTCTTGCTCGGCGGCCATGGCCATGGCTTCTATATTGGCGGGAATGGAGCCGGCTGCTTCTCGCCACTGGTTTTGGATCTCCGGCCGACTCAGAAATTCAATTAGTTTCCAGGCGGCCTCTTTCTGACGGGCTCTTTTGAAGATGACTAGACCACAGCCGCCCATGAAAGAGGCGCGGCTTTTCTTCATCGGCATCAAGGCAATCGACCATTTACCATCCAAATGCGGGGTTTCGGTACGTAAAAGGTTCCCTTCCCAAAAGCCGCCGATGAAAATGGGCAACCTTCCATTGGCTAATTCTTGCCTTATGTTCGAGCCTCCAGTATCAAGTAGGGCATATTCATTTTTAAAGATATCGACCAGCCAGGCTACGGCCTCTACAAAGGCTTCTTCGGTTACGGCAGGACGGCCTTCTTCATCAAAGATCCGGCCGCCGTTGGCCCAGATAAAATTCATGGTGACCTGCCAGTTACCGGCAGCCATGTTTACCGCATGTTGATTGGGTCCTCTTGCCCGCAGCTTCCGGCAACAGTCAATAAACTCATCCCATGTATCCGGAAACTCTTTATAACCAACTTCCTCCAGAATATCGGTGCGGTAAAAGAAAAATCTCGTATCGGCATACCAAGGGATACCATAGGGTTTACCGTCTACAATGTAAAGGTCGCGGCAAGCCGGAAAGAAGTCATCCAATTTTAAGCTATTTGATTTTGCCAAATAGGGAGAGAGGTCTTCCAGCGCTCCTGCTGTTGTAAATTGGGCCATATAAGTTGAACCCATCTGGGTAAGGTCGGGGACGGTGCCGCCAGCCACTGCGGTTAAAAGCCGGTCGTTCGCGGCTGACCACGGAATTACTTGGAGCTTAACTTTGATCCCTGGATTTTCCGCTTCAAATTGGGGCAACAGTTTACCAATATTCTGGCCTTCGACCCCCATCGCCCATAGGGAGATAGTTTGTACGTTGGCTGCTTTTAAAGGGAAGACTGCTGTCATGATGAGGATCAGAACAAAAAACAACCGTACCGATCTTCTCATTATTTACCCCTCCATTATGTTTTTATAAGGCGCATTCGGATTTGAATCCGGGTTAAGCCAAAGAAATACCAAGGATATTTAGAAAATCACGTCCACGTAATGAAGCCGGCCGTCAAAATTGGGGAAAATCTTATTACTGTTAAGTTTCACCCCGTCCAGAATCAACCCCTTTTCTTCGCCGGTGGCGGCCCGCCGGAAAGCAAACTGGTAGACGGCGCCCCGGTAGGGCCGGGTGACCCTGAACTCTGTCCATTCGTCAGGAACCTGCGGGTTGATTAAGAGGCCGTCCCAATCGGGGATAATTCCGCAGATCCCTTCCATGGCGACCAGAAACGACCAAGTGGAAGAGCCCGTGTACCAGGTGAACCCCCCACGTCCGAAATGGGGGGAATCGGGTCCGTCGACATTACCGGGGGTCACATAGGGTTCCGCTTTATATAAATCAGGATTAAGGCCCCGGTAAGGCGGTAAAATGTTTTTATAGGCCGCATAGGCCTGCTTTTTCTTCCCTAATTTGCAGGCGGCGAGTATCCCCCAGGTGGCGGCATGGGTGTAAACACCGCCGTTTTCCCGTAATCCCGGTGCGTACCTGCTTAAATAACCGATGTTTGTCTGAGATGTCTTGTAGGCGGGGTAAAAAAGGATCGGCCCATACTCACGGAAGAGATACGTCTCCATGGCGTGGAAGAGCTTCTCCGCCCGGTCAGGAGGGGCTATATCATTAAGGATGGCCCAGGATTGGGGGTTAAGAAAGATTTTCCCTTCCGGGGAATTTTTACTCCCGAGGATGACGCCGTTATCACAAACGGCGCGAATATACCAATCGCCATCCCAGCCATATGTATTGATTAGTGTCTTCAGACGTTCCGCGGCACGTAGATACTGCTCTTTGCGTTCAGGGTCATTACTCTTCTCCGCCACAACCGTAAATTCTTTTAGGATTCCGCATAAGAATTGGGCCAACCAGATGCTTTCCCCTTTTCCTTCCGCGCCCACCGCATTCATGCCGTCGTTCCAATCCCCGTCGCCAATGAGGGGAAGCCCCCGCGGACTTAGATGCGCCAGGCTGTAGTCGATGGCTTGGCAACAGTGTTCATAGATACTGGCCGGCGTCCCGTCTTTGTAAGGGACTTGTTCTTGCAGAAAGCCATAATTACCAGTCTCTTTTAAATACCTGATCACCACAAAGGGCAACCAAAGCAGATTATCGGAGATCTTGTTCTCCATGGCGATTTCTGAAAGCGGATGCCACCAGTGGTTCACCCTTCCCTCTGGAAATTGATGGGCGGCATGCAATTTGATCTGTTGTTCGGTTCTGGCCGGGTCGATGTATAAAAAGATCTGGCTGGCCTGAAGCTGGTCCCGGAAGCCATAGGCGCCACCCGCTTGGTAATAGCCGGTTCTTCCCCAGATATGGCCGGAGAGGGTCTGGTACTTTAACCAAAGATTATTCATCAAGTTAAATCCCGGATCGGGAGTTTGAACCGTGGTGGTTGTTAAGAGCTGTCGCCAATATTCTTTCGTGGCGGCGAACCCTTCCTCCACCGCCGAGGCGGATTGATATTTCTTGATCAGCTCGTCGGCCTGTTTCTCGTCTTCTTGCCCTACGGCGCCCAGCAGATAGATAAGCTCCACTTTTTGACCGGGCGGGATCACGACCTTGTTATGAAGGCTGCTGATGGGATCAGTCCATTTGCCGGACGTGCCGCTAACAGCACCCTTAATTACGGCGGCCGGTTTTTCGCTGCTTCCGTATAAACCCAAGAACTTTTCTTTATCGCCTTCAAAGCCGGTGACCGGGAGGTTGACACTGTGAAAAGCAAGGTATTCCCAATCCCTGTTCCAATGCTGCCCTTTGGCATTCGGGATCTCCCATAAGCGTTTTCGCGCGAAGATGGTATTGCGGTCCTCATCAAATTGGGTCTCTACAAAGAGACGATGAAACTCACGGGCGTGGTCGGGAAGGCCTAAACACCATTCAAGGTAGGTGAAGAGGGATAGATGTTTCTCCTGCCTACTCTGATTTTGCAGTTGGACTCTCCAGATTTCGAGGGGCTCTCCGGGAGGGACAAAGATCGTAAGGGTGCTTTCGATCTGTTGATAAACTGAGTTAAATTGAGAATAACCAATCCCATGTTTTACTTGGTAAAAATCGGGTTGGTAGCAGACCGGTTTCCACGTGAGCGACCAGAATTGACCGGTGTCTTCGTCGCGAAGATATAAGTATTTACCGGAATTATCTTTGATCAGGTCCTGTTCCCATCGGGTAATCCGGTTGTGGGAAGCGTGGGTCTTCCAACTGTAGCCGCCACCTGTTTGCGAAAGGATGACCCCATAATCACCCGGGCAGATGATATTCACCCATGGGCGGGGGGTATCCGGTCTGGTAATAATATACTCGTCACCAGCATCATTAAAATATCCATATTTACTTTGAAACTGGGCCAATCCTCGCACCTCTTTCTATAAAATTAACCGGTTAAGTTCGCGGTAAAAAATTAAATGGCCTGACAAGAGGAACGCTCAACCAAACTGGTTTTTAAAACAACTTTCCGTTGGGAAGGTTTTTCATTGTAGATAAGCTGAAAAATCATTTCGGTGGCACGTTTTCCCATTTCTTCGATGGGTTGCTTGATCGTGGTTAGCGCCGGTTCAACGAGTGAAGAAGCCTCGATATCATCGCAGCCAATGATCGAAAGTTCTTGCGGCACCTTAAGACCTGCTGCGCGTGCTGCTGAGAGAACACCGATGGCCATTTGGTCATTGGCCGCGAAAACCGCAGTAGGATTTGGTTGGATCTGTTGTAAGGTGAAAAATGCTTGATAACCCCCTTCACGTTTAAAGTTTCCCTGGCAAAACAGGTCTTCCGTATATGAGAGCCCATAATCATTAAGGGCTTGACGGTAACCGCGAAAGCGGAGTAAACTATCGTTTGAGCTTTGCGGCCCGCCAACAAAGGCAATCCGTTTATGACCAAGTTTGATCAGATACTCGGTAGCCTTGTAACCGGCTTCAAAGTTATCCACATTTACCGAATAGATGGATTTGTCATCGAAGGTGGAGTCGATCAGGACAAAGGGAATCTTCCGTTTTTTGAGGTTAATAATATAATCCAAATCTAAAAAATAAGTCATCAGAATGATACCATCCACCCGGCCATTGGTAAACAGGTCCACCATTTCCTGTTCTTTCTCGGGAATGGCATGGGTCGTACAGAGGTTGAGGGTAAAATTGTACAAATTAGCGGTTTTCTCCACTCCCCGGACGACTTGGACGTAAAAATGGTCACTAATATCCGGGATTATTAACCCTAACATTTCGGTGGATTTTCCGGCTAAGCCACGGGCAACCGCATTGGGATGGTAATTCATCTCCTTCATAATTTTAAGGATTTTCTGCCGCGTTTCTTCGCTGACTCCCGGTTTATTATTGATAACATAAGAGACAGTTGCCTTTGTCACATTGGCGGCTTTGGCAATATCACTAATGGTTACTGGCAAATAATCACCCTCTAACTTAACCGGTTAATTTAATTATATACACTAGTAAAGACTTTGTCAATTTCTTATCGTAAGCCTTATTCTATGCCCGTCTCCGCCCGATCGATTCGGGCTATTATGTCCCCCGGGAGAGAGGGGAGAATGACCCCTGACCCCAATTGCCCCCTGGTTCGACAGGAAAAAACTGGGCGAGTAAAACTAAGATGTGGCTCATCAAAAGGCCCCGTAAGACCAGGGTTATTTTTGCGGTCCAGAAATAAGGGTTTTAGGGATATTTTCATAGAAGGGTGGCATAAGAATATTACATCCGGTGTCTAAATTTGTTCTAGGTTTAGCCCGATGACTTTACCATAAAAGCCGGGAGAAGAAAATTGCTTGACGAATCGCCCCCGATATGTTATTATACTTTTTGCGAATGGTGGGCGTAGCTCAGTTGGTTAGAGCGCCAGGTTGTGGCCCTGGAGGTCGAGGGTTCGAATCCCTCCGTTCACCCCAACATGATAAAAGAGGGCGATTTGCCCTTTTTTATTTTAGCTTTTTGGAGAAAATACCCGGTGTAGGCATGAAGTCCATAAAGTGGGTGAAAACGTGAACTGGAAAGTGTTCTTTCTGGCCCTATCTACAATCTTCATTGCCGAACTGGGCGACAAGACGCAATTGGCCGTTTTTTCCTTGGTATCGGAGTCCCGGGCTCCCTGGGAGGTTTTTTTGGGCGCTTCCTTGGGGTTGGCGTTGGTAACTTTGGTTGGCGTGCTCTTTGGAGGGGTACTGTCCAAATACATACCTCCTTTATATATGCGCTTGGGCGCTTCGTTTCTCTTTATTGGGATCGGGTTATATTCTTTGTGGAAAGTCTGGTTGGAGCTGGGGAAATAAACCGCTGCGACCGACGGAGGGGAGGGGATGAAATGACCAAAGGGGACCGCTGGCTATTGTTGATCATGATCACCGTAGGTCTTTCCTTATTGGCCTGGCGGACCTGGAGTTTTCCTTCTTCCCACCGGCAGGTGCGGGTTTTTCGGGACGGGGATCTGATCTTGAGTTTTGTTTTACAAGAGAAGATGACCCGGACCGATCAAGTGGAAGTGGACGGCGGGGTAGCCACGTTGGAGGTCAAAGATGGCGCGGTCCGCTTGGCGCCGGAGAGCGCCCATTCCTGTCCCCGGCGGGTCTGTGTGCGTACCGGATGGATCAAACAACCGGGGGAATCGATTATCTGTGCCCCCAATAAATTGGTCATCCGGATCGAAAGCATGGAGGCGGAGATCGATGCCATCAGCCGATAATGACGATCACGGCGATTTAACCCAGGCTTATCAGGACTTTGCTTTGGTTTATGATGAAATGATGCGGGAACTGGATTATCCGGCCTGGGTTGATTATGTGCTTGATCTGTACCATCACCATCAATCCGGTCTGGAGAAAGCCGCTGGCCGTACTTTGTTGGATTTAGCCTGTGGGACCGGGAGCTTTATGGCGTTAATGCTGGAGAAAGGTTGGCGGGTAACGGGGGTTGATCAATCCCCTTCGATGTTGGCGATTGCCGAAGACAAACTTGGAAAGACCAAGGGCGAATACCGGCTTTTCGCCCAAGACCTCCGGGAACTTAACCTTGATGAGCAGTTCCCGTTAATCACCTGCCTTTGTGACAGTTTAAATTACCTGCTGCTCGTGGAGGATCTGCAACAGGTGTTCATCCGGATTTACCGCCATCTCCTGCCGGGCGGTGTCTGTATCGCCGACTTTAACACCGCCTATAAGTACCGGGAAGTTTTGGCCGAGAACACCTTTTGCGCCGTTTATGAGAATTCGGCTTATATCTGGAATAATCACTTGGAGCCGGCCGCCCGTCTTTGCCGGATGGAGATTGATTTTTTCCGCCGGGAAAAGGGCGAACTTTTCCGGCATTTTCAAGAAATCCACTGGCTACGCTGGTATGAGCCGGCCGAGATCGAAGACCTGGCCCGGAAAACCGGTTTTTCACGGGTAAATTGTTATTCCGCTTTTACCCGGAAACCTTGCCGTCCGGAGGACGAGCGGATCTTTTTTGTTTTTTCCCGGGAATGAAAAAACGCACACCTTTGCTTCCCGCCACATATACTAGAACATGGGGAGGGAGGCTGGGTTGCTGGCCAAAACATCGGAGTTAAGGGAACGGGAAGTCATCAATATTTTGGACGGGAAGAAACTCGGTTTTACCAGTGATTTAGAGATTGATCCGGCCACCGGAAAGATTATTGCCTTAATCTTGCCTGCTCCCGGCCGCTTACGCTGGTTATTGGGTAAAACCGATGAGCTTGTCATTCCCTGGCGGCAGATTAAAAAGATTGGCCTTGATGTGATCCTCGTTGAAATGCCCGAACAAGTAGAAGCCAATTCCTATATTGATTTATAATCTCCCGGCGCAAGCGGGAGATTTAATTTTTATCGCCGAAAGCAGGGGACAAGCCCCTTCTTGTCCAATTATGGATGGAAAATGTGCCCGCTGACGAAAAAGAAGGGCGCGAAGGATGGAGGGAAAAAGGTTGCCTAATGAAATTGGGGATTTTCATACACACACCTTTCTAAGTGACGGCGTGTTGTCGCCCAGTGAATTGATCCGCCGGGCATCAGTGAACGGGTACCGCCTGATCGGCTTGACCGACCATGTCGGCGCCGCCACGATGGAAAGGGTAATTAAAGAGTTACAAGCGGAAAGGAATCTGGTGGAAAAATACTGGAAGATCAATGTGCTGGTGGGGGTAGAATTAACCCACGTGCCGGCGGGGGCTATCCCGTTTTTGGCCAAACAAGCCAAAGGGCTGGGGGCGGATTTGGTGGTAGTGCACGGCGAAACCATTGTTGAACCGGTGGAGCCCGGGACGAACCGGGCGGCGGTGAGTTGCCGGGAAGTCGATATTCTGGCCCATCCCGGTTTAATCACCCGGGAAGAAGTGGAGATGGCGGCAGAAAACCAAGTTTTTCTCGAACTTTCCGCCCGGCGGGGACATTCCTTCGCCAACGGGCACGTCGTTTCCTTGGCCCGTCAAACGGGGGCTAATTTAGTGCTTAATTCCGATGGCCACCACCCCGAGGATTTACTGACCCGGGGATTTGCGTATCAGGTTGCCCAGGGAGCGGGTTTAAGCGCAGCGGAAGTTGAAGAAGTGCTGGTCGAGGCCCCACGGAAGCTCCTCCGGAAGCTTGGGAAAGGCTAATCCCCCTTTGCAGCCCCCTTCTTTTTCGGCTCTTTGTTTAGATCCCAAGGCAAAAGCATCTTCCAGCGGGCCTGGGTCAGGAGTTCCGCGATAGTCGCACAAATTTCTAGGTAACGGTCCCAGCGGGCATGCTTTAACCGTTGACTGATGGCGGCCTGGGTTACACCTAAGAGTTCAGCCATCTCTACTTGGGTCCGGCCATGCCGGACCAGTTTAATCGCTTCCCGGTGGGCTTTACTCCAGTCATTGCGGAGGTCGCTTTCGACGGCAAATAGCGTATTGACCGTTCGGGTGAGGAAGGGGGAGGGGAGACGGACGGCGACATCACTATTACTGTCGACGATCTCTTTGAGTGCCCGGTTCACTCTCGTCCACGCCGGTCCGGTATCTTCGTAAGTCTCCGGTTCTGGTTTGCCGCTGATACTGCCGACCCCTAAAGCATAATCAAACCGGAGCGGCTCCATCTCCAGGGCGGTCAGTTGAATCAGCTGCAAGATTCTAGGCGCTTCTTGCACCTTAAGGATTCCTTTAATCTCGGTCGCATCAGCGATGAATTTGCCGACGAGAAAAGGTTGGAAATAATTATTAAGTAGATCGGCGGTTTCCTGTAAAACTGCTGTTCCAGTCTTTTCCGGGGAAAGTGAGCATTTCTTTTTTAATCTCAGCTTAACGGCGGCGTAAAGAGTAGGGGGCATCCGAACCCCTCCTTTTTTACAATCATAACTTCATTCTATAATTCGTAATCTTCAAGGAAATTCCTCTTATTCCCCCTTATTATAAGAGCCGGTGTTAATAAAATTTTAAGCGGAAACAAAGATAAAACACCAGTTTACGCCGGAGCTCGCGCGAAAAATCCATATTGTACCGGAAGAATCGGAAAAGGCAGGGGAAAAGGTTTTCTTCGCGAATAATGCAATGATTCTAAAGAACAGAAGGTAAGGAGAGATGAAAATGGGGCGCCAGAAAAAGTTTTTACTTTTATGGGGCCTGATTTTTGGGGTGGCCTTAGCCTTTAGTTTAAGGGGATACGCCGGTTTTTTTGACGAATTGGAATTAAGTCTGGAAAAACAGATCGGCCGGAGCGGTTACGAAAGTATTATTGCCGAGTATCAAGTGGTTAGGCTTTCGCCGGAGGAAGAGGAGCGTTTACAGAATATCTTTGACCGTCTGGTCGCGGCCTGCGGGCGGAAGAACGAACTGGAATTCAGCCTGACAGTGGTGGAAGACAAGACCGTCAACGCCTTCGCTTTGCCGGCCGGCTACATTTTTGTCCACACCGGACTTTTGGCCTACGTAGAAAGCGACGGGGAACTGGCGGGCGTCTTAGCCCATGAAATTGCCCATGTGGACCGGAAACATAGTATGAGCGCGATCAAACGTCAGCTGGGAATGGCTCTTTTGTTTCAATTATTCTTCAGCGACGCCAGTGAAGAGATCACGAAAATCGGGAATCTGGCGCTTAATCTGACCCAGTTGGGGTACGGCCGGGAGGCCGAGTATGAAGCCGACCGTTACGGCGTTTACTTTATGGAGAAGGCCGGTTACTCCCGGAACGAGATCCTGAATTTCTGGCGCCGCTTGGTAGCACAAACCGGGGGCGGGGAAGACCCGGTTATCCTCCAGTTATTCTCGACCCACCCGCCAACGTCGGAGCGGATTAAGAAAATCGAGGCCCTGCCGACCCCCGCTCTGTGATTTGGATTGGCCAACAAGAACCCTTATTCCCACTCGATGGTTGCTGGCGGCTTCGAAGTGATGTCATAAACGACCCGGTTGACGTGGGGAACTTCATTAACGATCCGGTTGGCGATGCCGGCCAGTACTTCCGGGGGGAACCGGAACCAGTCGGCGGTCATCCCGTCATGGCTGGTCACCGCGCGCAGGGCGACGGTGTAAGCATAGGACCGTTGGTCTCCCATCACCCCAACCGAACGGATATCGGGCAAAACGGCAAAGGCTTGCCAAATATCCCGGTAGAGGCCGGCTTTTTTGATCTCTTCCACGAGGATGGCATCGGCTTCACGAAGCAAGTCCAGTTTTTCCCGGGTCACTTCACCCAAGACCCGAATGGCCAGACCCGGACCGGGGAAGGGATGACGCCAGACTAACTCCTCGGGAAGCTGCAGTTCTTGACCAACCCGGCGTACTTCATCTTTGAACAAATGTTTCAGCGGTTCAATTAGTTTAAACTTTAGATCTTTGGGAAGGCCACCAACGTTATGGTGGGATTTGATCACGGCGGCGGTCTCGGTCCCGCTTTCAATCACGTCGGTATAGAGGGTGCCTTGAACCAGGTAATCGATCTTTCCTAACCGGGCAGCCTCCCGTTGAAAAACCCGGATGAACTCATGCCCGATAATTTTCCGCTTTTCCTCCGGGTCCACGACGCCGGCCAGTTTGCTCAAGAACTCGTCGGCCGCATCCACCTGGATCACTTTTATGTTGAAAAGACGGGTGAAGGTATCCATAACTTGCTTGGCTTCACCCTTACGTAAGAGGCCGTGGTCGACAAAGAGACAGGTTAGCCGGTCGCCGATGGCCCGGTGGACCAAGACCGCGGCTACCGAACTGTCAACGCCGCCGGAAAGCCCGCATACCACTTGCTCATCGGGACCAACCATTTCCCGGATCTGCCGGACGGTGTCTTCGATGAAGGAGCCCATCGTCCAGTTTCCGGTGAGGCCGGCGATTTTAAAGAGGAAATTTTTAAGAAGATCCGTGCCGCGCGGAGTATGGATCACTTCCGGATGGAACTGGACGGCATAAAAACGTCTTTCCGGGTTACCCATGGCCGCCACCGGGGTATTAGCGGTGGTGGCCAGGACCGTAAACCCGGGGGGCACCGCTTCCACCAAGTCGCTATGGCTCATCCAGACGGTTATTTCCTGCTCCAAACCGGCAAACAAGTCATTTTCCTCTTGAACGGCGAGGGTGGTTTCGCCGTATTCATGGCGTTCCGCCGCCCGGACGACACCACCCAAATCTTTGGCCATCAATTGCATACCGTAGCAGATCCCGAGGATTGGCAGTCCCAGCTGGTAGAGACGGTGGTCCGCGCCGGGCGCACCGGGAGCAGAGACACTTTTCGCTCCCCCGGAAAAGATTAAAGCCCGGGGATTGAGGGCTTGAATCTGTTCTACAGTGGCGCGATAGGGTAATATCTCACAATCGACTTGCAGTTCCCGAACCCGCCGGGCGATCAGTTGGGTGTATTGCCCGCCAAAGTCAAGAATAACTACTGTTTCGTGCGTCAATCTTCTTCCCCTCACTTACTTTCAGCCTTATCTTAAAATCTAATTTATTCCATAACAAAAAGGAGATTCCTGCGCCCGGTCCACAGATTACTTTTAGTTTATCCGTTTTTTAACTTTTTTTAGCCAAAAGCTTATGGTCTCCGGCACTAAGTAACAAATCTTGACATATGCCCATAACAATGTTAGTATCCGACAAAGTTAGGTGGACAAAGGCTATTAAAAGGCTATTATCAGGTAAAAGCATAGTAATCGATTGCTACCCATACCCAATTACCCATTAAAAGCAGGACAGTTTCATGAGCGGTCCTGCTTTTCTGTATGTGGGGAAACCATATTGATCTATTTCCAAGCGGACGAGGCCGACGGACAAAAGCGGTGTCCAGCCGGCTTTATTTACCCAAGTCCTCCCAGGTTTCTTCCAGTTCTTTTAATTCGGCCAAAGCCCCGCCTCTATCTTCAGCTGCGATATATCCTTGCAGCCGGGCCAGACTATGGCGGAAATTATTGATCTCGTCCCGTTCTTCACTGAATTGGAGGCGGCGGACCACTTTCCGCCAGGCTACTTCCAAGCGCTTTGCATTTTCGCCGGCTACGGGCCACTGATCTTGGGAGATCAGCATCGCTATGCGTTCAAAATAGGGTGGAACCGGATCAGCTAACCCGTAAGTTTTCAAAACCGTCCCGCTATTCATCAGGACCACAAAAAGGGCCAATGCTAAAGCGGGAATTACTTTGGCCAGGAGAAAGCGGCTCATCTTTCATCCCCTTTTTTCTTTGGTCTCTTTGCGTTGTTCTCCTTTTCAACGATTCTGCCACCATCTATGGCTCTGCCGATAATCTTCTTACGGTCGGGGTGAGCCTCCCAATTAAGGTAACCACCCGCTTAGCTCTATTTAATGCTTTGGAAATCGCTCAGGTCTGTTACCTTTGGTAAGCGGTCTTGGTAGCGGTTGACGTAAAGCTCGCCTTCGGTGTTGAGCAGGGCGAGAAATACTTCGCGGTGGTTTTGGATCCCTTGCGCGCTTAGTTGTTTTTCCAGCCAGGTCCGGTCCAGGTTAACCCGTTCCAGGTTGGCATCGATAATACGCCCGTCGTAGATGAGTTCGGTGCTCAGTCCTTTATATTTTGTCGGAATATTTAAATCGTCAGGGGTGACCGGGGCATACTGGCTCTTACGCAAAACCGAAATACTCCCGTTGGTTTCTAAAATTGCGAATTCCACCGTCTTTAAGTCAAATATATTCTGGTGGCGCAGCTGCATCAGGAGTTCATCGAGGGTATAACGCATCTTCCGTAAATTTCTCTCCATAATCTGACCGTTCATGATCAGGATGACCGGTTCACCGTTAATATATTTGGCAACGGCGCGGGAACGCAAGGTGATCCACTGGAGAAACCAAACGGCCGCCGTCCACGTCGCCAGTCCTACCCAATGGGGCCACGCCCGGCTGGATAAGTCGGTGGTGAGGGAGGCGGCGATGGAGCCGATGGTAATCCCGAGAATATAGTCGAAAAAGGTTAATTCGCTGACCTGTTGTTTCCCCAGGATGCGGGCGAAAATCAGGAGGGTAAAAAAGGAAATGAGGCCCCGGACAAATACGACTGCCGCTTCGTTCACGCGCTCACCACTTTTCAGAAAATATTAGGCACCATTATTTTTTCCTTTTGCTTGTGATCGATGTATAATTCACCGGTTGATTTTAGTTCAGCCAGGAAAATTGTTTCCGGATTCGGCGCGCCCGCTTTCTTGATTTCCTGGTATAACCAGTCGGTGCTTAGCTTGGCGTATTTTAAATTGTTATATTGAATCTCGCCGTCAATAATTAACGGGAGAGCCAGTCCTTCATACTCCGTATTGATTTGGAGATCTTTTGGTTGGACCGGGCGGTTTTGGGATTTGGGCAGCACCGAAAGGTTACCGTTGGGTTCTAAGATGGCATACTCCACAGCGGACAGATTGGCGTACCCTTGGAGGCGGAGCAAGGAGAGGAGAAAAGGGAGGTTTATCCGGTTTTTCCTCAGCTCTTCCCGGCGGATCTTACCATTGGCAATGAGGATACTGGGTTTTGCATCCACATTGTAAAACCCTTTACGCAAGGAGAGCCAACCGATAAAAACGGCCATTAAGGCAATAAGCAGCGAACCGACAAATGCTTTGGAGCTGATTTTATAGACCAGCGGTTCAGCAGCGACTCAACGCTGCCGGCCACTGCTCAAGCCGGGCGTCGGCGCTAATCTCGGCAAAAAGACCCGCCAACTTGCCCGCGTTAAAGCGAAAAGACAGATTCCACGGGCAAGTTGGTGCGGCCGCTATGTTTTCCGGAGCAGTTAGCTCCTAAGGGGGCTTGCTTTCGGGCTTACCTTTATTACCTTAGTTATTGCAGTTTGCTACCGGGATCCATCGGTCGATCTCCGGCAATATTCCCCTCCCCGCTAAGGAGATGTTCCATTCCACGGACAAGGGTATCATCTTCGAGCACACTGTAGAGATGGTAACCTAGGTCTTCCCGGTCCACCAGTACTTCCTCGAGGACTTGCACGGTCCCAAAGTCATGGAGTTCATGGGCGCGGGCAATGGTCTGCCTCATCATTTGCTGGAGTTTTAATTCATGTTCCAGGTCATTACGGAGGAAATCCCGGAGGGAATAACGGCCTTCCGCTTCATGTTTGATGTAGGAGAGATCATGCTGCGTAACCGGGTGAGCCGTGGGGACTACGCCCAACCGGGCTACCCTTTCGCCGATCATATCAATATGCTTTTGGGTCTGTTCGATGTGCTCTTCCAGGAGGTGGTGGATACTGATGAACCCCTCAGCGCCTTCGCTCATCCAGTGGTGTTTATTATACTGGTGCAAGGCAACATTGAGGGCGCATTGGTGGTCATCAAGCATTAAGCCGATCTCCAGGCGGACTTCATAAGGAAGGGAGATCCCGGCGCCAATTTGCTTGGCGGTCCTGGGTGGTTGACGTAAGATCATGGTATGATCGGTGTGATGGCCGGGCATTTTGGGGTCAAAACCCGATTTGGTCAGGTTGAACGTTCCTTGAAAGTTGGTCATATTCGTCATTACTTTGTTGATTTCCATGGTTGATTGGGTCATTGGTTGTACATTGTCCATTTACACAACTCCTTTTAATTTGACTTCAAGGGTAGTTTTTGATGATGAACAAATAATATGCACCATGCTGGTAGGGTGGGGTGGTCGACAAGTTTGTTCGTGGAAGCAAGTTGTATGAATTAAAACCGGACGCGAGAATGTTTGGGTTATTTCAGCCGATTCATAGTTGGTGTTCTAGCCCCAGGACAAGTATAATTATGGTAAATAAGAAGGGCTGTCCGAATTATAAAAATCTAATGGGTACTTGCAATAGATGGCACAAAAAATCGGGCATGGCGCTGAAATGAAGATTATAATGAAAGCAAGCCGGGGAGGAGTAAATGGGATGAATGGATGGATCGAGGGTATTCAAAATGCCATCGCGTATATTGAGGAGAATCTCACTGGGGAACTGAAGATCGAAGAGATTGCTGAAAAAGCATATGTTTCGGCCTTTCACTTCCAGCGAATCTTCAGTGTACTATGTGGTTTCACCGTCGGCGAGTATATCAGAAACCGCAGGCTTAGCATGGCAGCGCAAGAACTCTCCAAAGCGGATGCCAGGATCGTTGATGTTGCCATCAAGTATGGTTATGATTCTCCGGACAGTTTTACCCGGGCATTCACCAAATTTCATGGCATTTCTCCCTCGGCGGCGAAAACCAAAGGGGTAAACCTCAAATCGTTTGCACCGGTCAGAATCAAATTAATATTGGAGGGTGGACAAATGCTCGAGTACAAGGTTGTGGAAAAGGCACAGTTTACGGTGATGGGTAAAGCGAGGACCTTCGACACGGATACTGCTTATCGTGAGATCCCCAAGTTTTGGGAGGAACACCTGCAGAGTGAAGAAAAGAACATCGTTTCCGGTATGTACGGGGTCTGCATCGACAATGACGGGAAAAAATTTGAGTACCTGATCGCGGACAACTACTTACCATGGAACGAGGTTCCTGACGGCTATGAAACCCGGGTGATTCCCGCCGGAACATGGGCGGTCTTCCCGTGCCGGGGCGCCTTGCCCAAAGCATTGCAGGATGTTAACACCAGAATTTGGAGCGAATGGCTGCCAAGTTGCAAGGAATACAAGCTTGCGAGGAACTATACTATTGAACTCTACGCCCCGCCGGCAGAGAACCCGGACGATAACTACAGTGAAATCTGGATCCCTGTGGAGAGAGTTTGAAATGAGTTTGCTTTGTAAATAGCCATCTTTGCCTTGTCGATCTGGGATTGCCGGCCGGACTCCGGCCGGCAATCCTTAAAATTTTTTTGATTAAGGAATACTTCCCAGCTTAACACTATTTTTTTGATGAGTATGGATTTGAAACTCGCTTTTAAGCGGGTTTCATTTGTTTTGAAAGTTATGCGGGTTTGAGGAAAGATAGAAAAAATATAAAGGCAAGCACTTGCATTAATAAATAACATATGTTATATAATATAAATCATGTAACATACGTTATAAGGATGGTGATGATATGGGACCCAAGGTTAAATTCACCAAGGAACAGATTATCGATACAGCTTTTAAAATAGCTCAGACAGAGGGAATCGACAGTATAACTATGAGAAAAATCGCAGAAAAAATGGGTAGTTCAGTTGCACCTACTTATAAAGAACGGAAATACGGTATTTTGGTCCAGTGGTTCTCGGAAGAACTGGGTTTTGCGGTTAAGACGCAAACCAAGGATGCGAAAGGGAAGGTCACTTCGACCGTTGAGTACCAAAATATTGTCGAAGGCAAGCAGCCGGATGAGCTGTTTGAGATCCCCAGCGGGTACACGAAGTTTTCAATCATCCCGAAACTACCCTTTTCTTTTTAGAGTGGAGCGCTTTTTCTCAGAGAATACATAAAACGTGGAAAGGAACCGTTTGGGTTCCTTTTATGACTCACGTCAACTCGTCGGCAAGATTGCTGATGCAGCTTTATTCCAATAGCCCGAGGGTATATTGCCAAAAAAGTTATCTCGCGTAATCGCCCATGCCGATTACGCTTTTTTGTCTGGTTTTTGTTTAGTCATGATGTTTAAAATAAAAAAGTGGAGAGATTAACGGAACTGTAGAAGGTTTGATTATGAACCAGCGGGCAG
>JAAYHY010000032.1 GCA_012735135.1 Bacillota bacterium
ACATACATATTGGCGGTTTGGAATTTGCCCGCAGGCACATAAATCTTGTAGGTTTCAAAGTCCACATACAACCGGCCGTTTTCTTGACGGAGGACTCCTTCTAAGAAGTTCATCGGCGGTGTGCCAATAAATCCAGCCACAAAGACATTATTAGGATTATCATAAATATCCAACGGACGGCCTACTTGTTGAATGACGCCGTCTTTCATCACCACAATCCGGTCACCCATCGTCATCGCTTCGATTTGGTCGTGGGTAACATAGATAATAGTGGTCTTTAACCGGTTATGCAGTTTCTGCAACTCGGTCCTCATTTGCACCCGCAGTTTGGCGTCGAGGTTGGAAAGGGGCTCATCCATGAGGAAGACCTTCGGTTCCCGGACGATTGCCCGGCCTAAAGCCACCCTTTGCCGTTGACCACCGGAAAGGGCCTTTGGTTTCCGGTCAAGGAGATTTTCGATGCCAAGAATTTTCGCCGCTTCCTTCACGCGGCGGTCAATCTCCGCCTTGGGGAATTTCCGGAGTTTCAAACCGAACGCCATATTATTATAGACATCCATATGGGGATAGAGGGCGTAGTTCTGGAAAACCATGGCGATATCCCGGTCTTTCGGGGCCACATCGTTCACAAGCGTATCACCGATATAGATATTACCGGAGCTGGCTTCCTCCAGGCCGGCCACACAGCGTAAAGAGGTTGTTTTTCCGCAGCCGGATGGTCCAACCAAAACCACAAATTCTTTATCTTTGATCTCCAAGTTAAAATCGTTAACGGCTACCACACCGTTGGGGAACTTCTTGTAAACATGTTCAAAAACTACCTTTGCCACAATTATTTACCTCCCATATATATATTATTTAGAATATAATTGGAATTATTATCCACAATAAAAATAAAAGCTCTTGTTTTTTAGGTAGAACCCTTCACCCCCCCTCACGACCAGTCATTATAAACCATTACGTCCTTCTATGCATAAGGCGAACCCAACAATTTAGATATGCCTTCGATGCTTGTTGACTCATCCGGCTTTGATTTTTTATCCTGTCTTAAGCTGGAGGAAGCCAGTGTCATCAACTTTCTGGTCTTTTTCATTTACTTTTCGCTCGAGCTTTCTTTGTTTAGCTTTTATATTCGACATAATTTTTGATTTTCCTGCCAAGAAATTCCCCTTCTTCCCGGCTCGCCTTTATTAAATCATATGGTTCGGCCATAATTTTATGTATAAAACAAAACGGATAAAACCCGGAATCCTCCGGGTTTCATCCGTTCTCTTGATCAGGAAAGGGTCTCTTCCAATTGCTCCTTTAGAATTGCAGTTCCAAACCGGCGGTCACTTTCGGTTGGTTATTGATCAGGTCATAACCAACACTGAGCTCTAAACCATTGGGAGCGTTGTAAGCCACCGTGGCTTCCAGTTCAGTCGCTTCGGCCGCGTCAAAATTGTAATTCCCCGCCAGTTTCGTGTTGAAGTCCATCCCCGCCAAACTTAAGGTGCGGGCTACGGAGTAGTCAACAGTTTTGTTATAATCGGCATAGTCGGCGGTGACGTCAAAACCGTATTGGTTAGCGGTCGCGCCCACCATAAAACCGGTCCCGGTTTCGAGAACATCTTGGTCCGTATTCTTGTGTTCAGGACTGAACTCCACCGGCACATCTTGGTATCCGGCCCGGACCTCAAGGCCTTCCAGAACTTGATACTTACCGTTCACCCGGTACGCATTGGCTTCCTCATGGACGGCGGCGTAAGTTCCGGAGACTTCAGCCTGCTCCACCGGTTGCACGGTGGTGGAAATAGCATAAGACAGTTGGTCTTCGGCTTTTACCACGGTAGCCTGGGCTTCAATGCCCTCAAGCGGATTGACTTTCACGTAAGCGCCACGGTCCAGATTTTGGTCCTGGTTTAACGAGTAGTAACCGCCAAGGGTAACCGGACCCATCGTTATTTTGTCCACACTGATCCCGGTCGTTTTAATCCCCTTGGCGATAAAATCGGAGTAGTTCACGTTTAAGGTTCCGATTCTGGTGGTGAACTCAGGGGTCCCCGGGATTAAGGCGCCGTTGGTTTCCAGCCACAAACCTTTAACGGTCAGCGGCCAACCCATCCCGTTCTCCCATGGGAAAGGCTGTTCAATACTGCCAAGGCTTAAGCCGGCTTTCAAGTCATTTCCCAGGTTGGCGTTGAGCTCGATCTCAGAGGTTCCGCCAAATTTCTCGTCATATACGGCTTCGGTGGTAATCTCTCCGGTAAAGTCCATATTGGCGGCCATAACAACGGGTGTAAGCGTAGTCAGCATTAAGAGCGCCAGTAACGATGCGATAATTCGTTTCATCAATTCGTTCCTCCTTAGGTTCTGCGTTCGTTTCTTGGATTAATTTTGATCCTTTTATTAAGATTAGTGCTGCGACAGGAAAAGATGGAACTTGAGCTTGCCATGTTTCCTCAATTTCCCTTCTCTTCCGACGATGAACGGTAGTGTGATGAATTACTACCCCTTCCCTCCGTTCAATGCCTAAGTCGTTGTCACCTCCTTTCCACCGAACGTCGGTTCCGGGTGTAGTAAACTTTAAACTTGGATGTTTGCTTCGAGATTGGTCTGAAGTTTTCATGGTCCGTTGTTATGCCTACTAATTCGCCTTATAGAACATATCTCCTGCTAAACCCCATAATGTATATATTGACTCCCTTGGCGAATTTAAACAATCTACTTACGCAAATCATAAATGATTATTATCCACCGTAGCAAGCTAGGGCGCACTCCCCGTAACAAGCTGGAGCGCACTCCTATTTCATCTCTTCCAAGCCTTCCAAAACCGCCCGCGCAGCGCTGGCCGTCATTCCTTCCACCGCCATGAGATCCTCGAGGGAAGCCTCACGGATTTTTTGGAGGGATCCGAATTTAGCCAGTAAAGCTTTTTTCCGTTTTGGCCCAATCCCCTTGATCCGGTCTAAAGCCGAGACAAAAGACTGCTTTTCCCGGCGGGACCGGTGAAAGGTTATGGCAAACCGGTGCGCTTCATCCCTAATCTGTTGGAGAAGATGGAGCGCATGGTCGTTCCGTTCCAGACGCAAAGGGCTTTCTTTCCCCGGCACAAAGATCTCCTCTTCTTTTTCAGCCAGGCTAATCACCGGTTGTCCGGCCAGACCAAGTTCGGCCAGGACCGTGCGGACGGCGTTGAGCTGACCTATCCCCCCGTCAATCACCATCAGGTCAGGGAAAGGCAGAAAGCCGGGGTTAGCAGCTCCCTCCGCTTCCTCTTGGCGTCCCCGCTGGATTCTCCTTCTTACCACTTCCTGAAGGGAAGCGTAATCATCGATCCCGGTGACGCCCCGGATCCGGAATCGTCGGTAGAACTCGGGCGCCGGACGGCCGTCGTGGAAAACCACCATTGAAGCCACCGGTTCTTCCCCCTGGAGATGGGAGATATCGTAGCATTCCATCCGTCGCGGTGCCTGGGGGAGGTTAAACAGGTCCTGTAACCGTGCTAAAGCCGCCTCTTTTTCGGCCGCCGCCTGTTTGCGCCGGCTGAGTTCCCGCTCCAGTAAAATACGGGCGTTTTCTTCCGCCATTTTGAGCAGTTGCCGTTTTTCACCCCTTTTTGCGGTGATAAGCTCTACTTTTTGCTCTTTTTTCTTTTGCAGCCAAGCGGCTACTGCCGTCTGGTCCGGTAAAGTCAACGGAAGGATAATCTCCTTCGGGATGTAATCCTGTTCATCATAATACTGCAGGAGAAAACTGGAGAAAAAGTCCTCTGTATCCCCGAAAAAGTCGGTAAAGAAAAAACTCCCCTTTCCAATCAGTTTCCCCCGGCGGATCTGGAGCAGTTGGATAAAGCTTCCTTCTTCATTCGTGGCTATACCAAAGACATCCCGGTCGACGGGGTTAGCCGAAACAACGGTTTGGCGTTCGGCAATCCTTTGTAACGCACGGAGTTTATCCCGGAGCACCGCTGCTTCTTCATACTCCTGCCGGGCGGCGGCCATCGCCATCTCGTTTTCCAGTTTCGCCGTCAGGTGTTCGGTATGGCCTTCCAGTATCCGGCAAAACTCCTGAATCATCTGGCGGTACTCTTCAGCATCGACCTCACCGGCACAAGGGGCTAAACAGCGGCCGATATGGTAATTCAGACACGGACGGCTCCGCTCTTCTCCGGTGAGGACTTTTTTACAGGAGCGAATGGGGAAAATCTTTCGCAAGAGGCGAAGAATCTCCCGCAAAGCCCCGGCTTCCGTAAAGGGACCGAAGTAACGGGCGCCGTCCCGTTGCGGACGGCGGACAATAAAGACCCGGGGATATTTCTCCTGCCAGGATATTTTCAGCCATGGGTACTGCTTGTCATCCCGGAGACGAACATTATATTTTGGACGGTGCTCTTTGATCAAATTACATTCCAGCGCCAATGCCTCCAACTCCGAACTGGTGGAGATGAAGTCAATCCGCGCCACCTGCTCCACCATCCGGCTGATCCGGGGCGGATGCTTTTTCGAAGGTTGAAAATAGGAACGGACCCGGTGCCGAAGGGAGACGGCTTTCCCAACGTAAATAATCCGGTCCTCTTGATCTTTCATTAAATAAACCCCTGGTGTCGTAGGGATTAGGCGTAGTTCTTCCTCTTTCATCGGTAATAACTCCTTTATCCCCTTACTCTAGCAGTTATTATTTTCTTGGATGAAAAAAAGTGGTCCCCTTTCCGACCACTATATCATCTCTGTTATCTCCCCATATCGAAACATCCTAAATAATCTCGGTGTAGTTGGCTGTTCCATCCGAGACCAGTTTAATTTTGAGGCGGTTGCCATTAAAGGAAACAAATTGATAGATGCGAAGATTCTGTCCGGCTTCCAATAGTCGAACACGTCCCCGACCTCTTAAAAAAGATAAATTCGTCGCCCAATCATTAGTCCTGTGTTTCCTTAAATATTCAATTATCTCCTCCAGGATTTCTTCCCCTTCCCCGTTCATAAACAAAAAACGCCCTCATTTCCTATTTTAGTCAACATAAAAAGAACGTTGCCTTCGCTATTATAGTTAAGAGCCTATCCCTTGTCAATAATTTTTATGTTAATGGTCCCCTGATTTTCATCTCTTCCTTGAACCGGTAGTAGCCGGCGCGAGCGACTACTTAGGAAAGACGCCGTTCGATTTTGAGTAAATCATCCGGCCTCAGAAGAACCTCTTTTCCCCGGTCATCACCGGTAAGATATTCAATTTTCAAGTGTTTACGGGTAACATCCGTGACCAACCCTACCTCCAAGTTGTTTAATAAAACCACACTGCCTACCGGATATAAAGCAACGGACTGAGCCAGAAGCATTACCATTTTCGGGTCATATTTCTCCGGCGCTTCACTCTCAAGCTGGGCGATGGCTTCATGACTCCACAACATCCGGCGGTAACTACGCCCGGAAGTCATCGCATCATAAGAGTCTGCCACCATCACGATTTTAGCGTATAAATGGATTTGCTGACCGGTCAGCGCCCGGGGGTAACCGGAGCCATCTTCCCGTTCATGATGCTGGTAAGCGACATGGGCAGAGAGCAGACCCAACCCGGGAATCCCCTTGATCAGTTCATAACCGTACTTGGCATGGGTACGCATCTGCTCATACTCTTGATAGCTCAGATGTCCCCTTTTTACTAAAATCGAATTGTCAATACACATTTTACCGATATCATGGAGTAAAGCGCCAGTCGCTAACTCCTTCAGCTCCTTCCGGCTTAATCCCATATTTCTCCCCATGATGGTGGCAATCGTTCCGACATTGACTGAATGCAAATAAGTATAATGATCATGATTGCAAAGGTCGATGATATTGTATAAAACATTTTGATCCGTCACTTCGTCGACCATAAAGTCGACCACATCCAAAACCGCCTTAAAATCCAGGTTTTGCTTTTTTGCCGTACGCAAAAACAGTTCCCGGACAGCCTTTACCGCCTGACTAAAGGTTTGCTCGCTAAGGGCTCCCTTAACTTCCAGATCTTCTGGACGGTCGCCAACAAATAGGAAAGAGTAATTCATCGCTTTTAACTTTTCCAGATAGCCTTTGGTCAGTTTGGTCCCTCTCGCCAGTAAGGTGCGACCATCCTCCCCAAAAATACTTCTTGCGAGGAGCATGCCTTCTTTAACTTCATCCAGCGGTAAATAGCGCACAATCAAGTCCCCCGTCGTTTTAATAAATATTAATCGGATATCGTAGGCAAACTAAAGCAAAACTGCCAATGATAAACATAAACCTTTGGAGAAAGGTTTATCACTTCAAGTATAAGATAAAATCGCTAATTTTTCCATAAAGATTGGTAAATAGTTAAATTAAATGTTATAATCCTGTCAGACAATAGAGATAGACTGCCGCCAGCGCATCGAAGGAATAAATCCGAAACCAAGCGCGTCATCAAATATAAAGGTATTTTATCGTTAGAGAGAAGGGGAGTTGGCATGAACACCGATTTATCCTCTTTTAAGGACTTGTTGACAGATTATACCGAACTCCGGTGTCAGGAAAACTATAGTCTGGTCATCGGTTTTTTACAAGGGGACAATACGACCAATACACGCCTGACCACCTGTGGTGTCTCCGCCCGGGTTTATAAGCAAGGAGCATGGGGTTTTGCTTCCTACCCGGGGATCTCCGCGGAAGGGGTGGAGTTTGTCATCACCACCGCCACCCGGAACGCCAGCTTTTTAGCGGCAGAAGACCCCCGGCCCGCTTACTCCCTTCCTCGGGGCCCCGTAACCAACCACCGGGATGAACCGGGAACAGCAAACCGCCCCCGCCCGGAACACCTTGTGGCTTTCTTGAAGGAGATCGACAATTACATGGCAACGAAATATCCCTCCTTGGCCGGCCGGGCGGTCACTTTGAACTGTTCGGAGCTGAATAAAACTCTCCTTACTTCCGACGGCGCTTCCGCCTACTCCCGCCTGCCGCGGTCTTTACTCAAGATTGATATGACCGTCGAGCAAGCGGGCGCCCCGGTCCATCTCCAGGAGGTCTTTGGTGGGCGCGGAGAATTCGAAGACCTCTTCACCACCCCGGCCCATCTATTTCCCCAAATTGACTGGCTATACGAGCATTTGATGCGGAAACGGGAAGGGGTCTTTGCCACCGCCGGCCTGAAAACTTGCATCCTTGCCCCCGAAATCACCGGGATCCTCGCCCATGAAGCCATCGGCCACACCTGCGAAGCCGATCTGGTACTGGGCGGCTCCATCGCCGGCTCCCATCTTGGTCAACCGGTGGCCAGCCCGTTGGTTTCCCTGGTTGACTTTGCCCACACCGCCCTGGGTGAAACCTGCCCGGTACCGGTCTTTGTCGATGATGAAGGGACTGCCGCCCAAGACGTCCCTTTGATTGACCATGGTGTCCTTAAAGGGTTTCTCCATAATAAGGAAAGCGCCCGCCACTTCGGGGTCGCTCCGACCGGTAATGCCCGGGCTTTCCGCTTCTCCGATGAGCCGCTGATCCGGATGCGCAACACGGCGATCTTACCGGGTACCGCTGAATTGGACGAAATGATCGCTTCTCTCGATGACGGCTACTACCTGATGCGGGCGAGTAATGGTCAAGCCGATTCCACCAGCGAATTTATGTTTGGAGTAACCCTCGGCTACGAAGTGAAAAACGGTAAACTGGGGCGGGCGATTAAAGATACGACCATCTCCGGTTTGGCCTTTCAAGTCCTGCAGACGGTAAGTGAAGTCTCCCGGGAGTTTAAATGGATCAGCGGAGGAATGTGCGGAAAAAAACAACTGATTCCGGTGGGCTTAGGCGGGCCGGCGCTCAAATGCCAAGTGATGATCGGAGGTCGTTAAGATGGAGATGAAAGAGCTTAATACCTATGCGCTCCAGGCTTTGGCCGAAGCCGGCGCCGAAAAAGCCGAAACCGTCCTGAGCAATTCGGAAAAGACCGAAATGAATTTGGAAAACGGCGAACTGAAACTGGTCAGAACAACGGTCGACCATCATTGGCGCCTAACCGCCCTCCGTGGCCAACAACGGGGCAGTATGAGCATAAACCAAGTTACCGCCGAGGCTTTAAGCCCAGCGGTGACGGAGGTCATGGCTATTGCCGCTGCTTCCGCCCCGGACCCGGCCCATGATATCGCCGGGTACCAAAGGCCGAAAGTCTTCCGGAAGGGGGAGACCAATCCCAACTTAGAACTGATGTTTCAACGGTTAAAAACTTTCACCCAGGAAGTGTCCACCCGCTTTCCCCGGATTGTTCTCCTCTCCGCCCAGCTGGATTTTACCCGCTCAACTACGCATTTCCAAAACTCCAATGGTGTCGACTTCACCGTGGAACAGGGGGCCTATAATTTTTCCGTAATGTTCTCCGCCAAAGAGGGCGCCAGTTCATCTTCCTTTAATTACTCCGGTTTTTCCGTCCTTAACTTGGAGGAGGAATTATTAAACGGCGGTTCGCTCCGGATTTTATTGGACCAGGCGGACCAAGGGCTTGCCCCGCGGAAAGCCCCGGGTAAATTCGAGGGCGCCGTGATTATCGCCCCCGATTGTCTCGAAGGTTTTCTCCACTCTTTACTGGGGATCACTATTTCCGACGGGCCGCTAATCACCGGGGCCAGCCTCTTTAAAGATAAATTAAATCAACCGGGGGCCAGTCCACTGTTGACCGTGGTTTCCCAGCCTTTGGGGCCGGAGATTGCCCACGGTTACTTTATCACCGATGACGGGTATGAAGCGCAAAACACCACAATCATTCAGGATGGCATCTTGAAAACTTTTCTCTTAAGCCTCTACGGGGCCAACAAAACCGGCCTTCCCCGCGGCGTGAACGATGGTGGGGCCTTTGTCGTCACCCCGGGCCAACAATCCTTGGCGGAAATCATAAAAGGGGTCAAAAAGGGTATCCTCCTCACCCGGTTTTCCGGCGGTACGCCGAGTCTGAACGGGGATTTTTCCGGCATCGCCAAAAACAGTTTTTATGTGGCCGACGGCGCCATCCAATACCCTCTCAACGAGACGATGATCGCCGGTAACCTGATCAGCCTTTTCCAGGAGATCACCGCCGTATCGCGGGAACAGGTCAATTTCGGTTTTGCCCTCCTCCCCTGGATTGCTTCTCAAGGCGTAACCATCGCCGCCCAATAACCGGATTCGCCGGCAACAACCTTCCCTCCCCCCGCATAGGATATACTGTTAATCCTATTGACGGGGGGTATTTGATCATGAAACGGGCTTTGGTGCTGTCCGGAGGAGGGAGTAAAGGGGCGTTTGAGGCCGGGGCCATCGCTTATCTCTTAACCGAGCAGAAGTTGGACTTCCATCTATTCACGGGGACGAGCGTCGGCGCTTTAAACGCCGCCTATCTCGGCCAGGCACGGAGCCATAAAGAACTGCAGGAGCTGGGGGAAGAATTAAAAGCGATCTGGTTGGGGATCAATGGGAACCGGGCCATTTACCGCGGAGGGAGCCTGGGGAATCTTTGGCGGGTCCTTTTCCATGGCGCCTTATACAACCCCGTTGGATTACGAAGGTTAATCCAGCAAAAGATCGATCGGGAGCGCCTCTTCCACCGGAGGACAATGGTCAAAGTAACGGTGGTCTCCTTTGAGACCGGTAAATTACTCTGTGTCGACAACCGCCGGCCCGAATTCCAGCAGGATTTTCTCACCTATGTCTTGGCCAGCGCCAGTATGCCCTTTTTCTTCCCGGCCGTGCCTGTCGCCGGGGAACATTGGTATGACGGAGGGTTACGGGATTTAACCCCCTTGGCCACCGCCATTAAGGAAAACCCCGATGAGATTGTGGTCATTACCACTTTCCCCCTCGGTCCGGACCTGAACGCGATCCTTCCTCCCGCCAGACCGGGGAGCGCCCTAAAGGCGGTTTTACGCACCGTGGAAATCTTGCTGAATGAGATCTCCGCCAATGATTTGCAACTGGCCCAAGCAATCAATAAGGCTTGGTGGCGCTATCCGGGGAAACGGCCGATTCCGATCCGGATTATTGCCCCCACCAAGCCTCTACCGGGGAACGCTTTAGATTTTGATCCGAAGAAAATCCGCGCTAATCTGCAAGCCGGTTACGAAGCGGCCCAAAATCCCCGCTCTTTAGCGATGACGCGGTTCCCCGCCCCCACCGACCATACGGCTGGTGTGTTTAAGCCGCAAATTTAGGGGAAGGGAGTCCGTTAACCTCCGGCCGGAAACGGAAGACCCCACCGGCGAGGGGTTGGCGGGCCAGTTCTTTCGGGCTAAGCGGATAACGGGCCGTGGTGATGTATAACTCGTTCAGATCCCGCCCGCCAAATTGACAAGCGGAGACCAAACTCACCGGAAGAGTGACCGTCGCCAGAAGGGCGCCGGTCGCCGGATCCCAGCGGGTAACGCGCCCCCCCTGCCAGTGGGCAACCCATAGTTTCCCCTCGGCATCCACCGCGAGCCCGGCGGGTAAACCGACCCCTTCCGGGAAGCTAATGATCGTGCGTTTATTATTTAACACCCCGGTTTCGGGCAGGAAATCAAAGGCGACAATCTCCCGGGTCGGGGTATCGGCAAAATACATGACATGGTAATCGGGACTCCAGCCTAACCCCCAGGGAAGGGTGGCATTAACCAAGACCGGCCGGACCGTAAAATCCTGTTCCATGCAGTAAAGAGTCCCCCAGGGTTTTTGGTGGAAAAGGTCGGAAGTGCCGGTCCAGAACCGTCCGGTCAGGTCACATTTTCCGCTGACGAAACGGCTCTCGCCCAGGGAGGGGTCGGGTGTATAGACCGGCGCCACTTCTTTGGTCTGCGGGTCCAAAAGATAAAGTCCGCTCTGGAGAGCAATGACCGCCCCGCCACCCTGCCGCGGGATAAAGGCCCCCACATGCTGGTTTACTTCCAGCCAATGCCGGGTCCCGGTCTCTGGCTGGTAAGTATAGACCTTGCTCCCCATCAGGTCCACCCAATAAAAGGTCTGGTTCTCCTGGTCCCAACAGGGGTTTCCGCCCAGCATCGTTTTGCTGTCCACCACAAGTTCCACCTGTGTTTTCACCGGCGCCCCTCCTTGATCCTGAATCTTCCTTACCAATAGTTTCCCCCGATGTAACAAAAAATATCCATTCTAATTTATCGACCGCCTAAAACTCGGCGTTATTCACGGTCCGGGGGAAAGGAAGCACATCCCGGATATTGGCCATTCCGGTCATGTACATGATCGCCCGTTCGAAACCGAGGCCAAACCCGGCGTGTTTCGTACCGCCGTATTTCCGTAGATCAAGGTACCACCAATAATCATTAAAATCCAGTCCGCACTCTTTCATCCTGGCTTCAAGCACGGGGAGGCGCTCTTCCCTTTGACTGCCACCGATAATCTCGCCCACCCCTGGGACCAGCAAGTCCATGGCGGCCACCGTCCGCTGGTCGTCATTGAGCCGCATATAAAAGGCTTTAATCTCTTTGGGGTAATTGATGACAAAAACCGGTTTCCGGAAGATCTGTTCCGTCAAATAGCGCTCATGTTCGGTCTGAAGGTCGGCGCCCCACTCCACCGGATAGGCGAAGTTTTGCTTGGCTTTTTTCAGAAGATCAATCGCTTCGGTGTAGGTGATCACCCCGAAGTCGGAATTAATCACATTTTCCAACCGGGGAAGCAGACCGGGATCGATAAAACGGCTAAAAAACTCCATCTCCGCCGGGGCGTGCTCCAGGCAGTAACTTAAAACGTACTTAAGCATCTCTTCGGCCAATGCCATGTCATCGTTGAGATCGGCAAAGGCAATCTCCGGTTCCACCATCCAAAACTCGGCGGCGTGCCGTGGCGTGTTGGAGTTCTCCGCCCGGAAAGTAGGGCCGAAGGTATAAACTTTCCGGAAAGCGAGACAAAAAGCCTCCGCTTCCAACTGTCCGCTGACCGTCAGGTTGGTCTCTTTCCCGAAAAAGTCCTGGGTAAAATCGACTTCACCCCGGTCATCCCGGGGGAGAGCGGCCGGATCCAGGGTGGTGACCCGGAACATCGCGCCCGCTCCTTCACAATCACTCCCGGTAATGATTGGTGTATGGACATAGACAAAATCCCTTTCTTGGAAAAAACGGTGAATGGCATAGGCGGCCACGGACCGGAGGCGGAAAACAGCCGAAAAAGTATTCGACCGTGGCCGTAAGTGAGCAATGGTCCGTAAAAACTCCAGAGAATGCTTTTTTTTCTGCAAGGGGTAATCGGGCTGGGATAAACCTTCCACCTCAATCCGGGCAGCCTTTAACTCCCATGGTTGTTTCGCTCCCGGACTTTCCACCACTTCCCCCTCGATCCGTAAGGCGGTCGCAATGGGGAGTTTCGCGATCTGTTCGAAATTAGGCAGACTGTCGTCAAAAACCACCTGTAAATTACGGAAAAAAGAACCGTCGTTGAGTTCGATAAAACCAAAGGTTTTAGAGACCCGGATGGTCCGTACCCAGCCGCTGACCTCAAGCCGGCGGTGCAGATAGGCATCGGGATTCCGGAAGATCTCCTTTACTAACACTTCATCCATATTCATTCCCCCAACTCATCATCACTTTTAAATTACCTTTTTTCACAGGCGATTACAAGAGGAAGATGGCCCCGTCCCGGCAGGCGGCGATCATTTCCTCCGGCCAGACTGAGGCTTGGACCTCCCCGATATGGGCCTTCTGTAAGAAATACATGCATAGCCGGGACTGTCCGATGCCGCCCCCGATCGTATAGGGGAGCTTGCCTTGGAGCAGATCCTGATGGTAGGTGAGGACTAACCGTTCTTCACAGCCAAGCTCCTTGACCTGCCGTCTTAGACTCTCGGCGTCGACCCGGATCCCCATGGAGGTCATTTCGACGGCCTTTTCCAATAAATCATACCAGAGCAGCATATCCCCGTTTAAGTTCCAGTCATCATAGTCGGGAGCCCGTCCATCGTGACGCCGGCCTGACCTCAGAATGCCCCCGATGTTCATAATAAATACCGCCCCCCATTCCCGGGTGATGACTTCTTCCCGCTCCTTGGCGGACAAATCGGGATAAAGGTCTTCCAACTCTTGCGCGGTGATAAACTTGATCTCCGCCGGTAGCTGAGGCGGTAATAAAGGAAAGAGCCCCCGGATATAATCTTCGGTCTGGCGGAAGACCCGGTAGATCGCCCGGACGGTCTCTTGTAGCGTCACCACCGTCCGCTCTTCCCACCGGATTACCTTCTCCCAATCCCACTGGTCAACATAGATGGAGTGAAGATTGTCCAGTTCCTCATCGCGCCGGATGGCATTCATATCGGTATACAAACCCTCCCCGGGACCAAATCCGTAACTTTTTAAAGCCATCCTTTTCCATTTCGCCAACGACTGGACGATCTCACAAGTCCCGCCATTTAAGCCTTTTACATCAAAACTAACCGGTCGCTCGGCGCCGGTTAGATTATCATTGAGTCCCGATTCGGGCCGGACAAACAAGGGCGCGGAGACACGAACCAAACCTAGTTCGCGCGCCAACGCCTGTTCAAAAAAATCCTTCAGTTTCTTGATGGCCACTTGCGTATCGCGCACCCCAAGGAGCGGCCGGTAAGGTTTGGGGATTAAAACTGAATAAGCTTGTTCAATCATGTGGTCTCCTCCTCATCAAAGAAAAGGCCATCGGCTGGTTGGAAATACGGTTCGGCAAACCGGTGGGAATATAAGAATAAAACAGGAAGAGCGGGGCCTTCTTAAAAGATCCGTTTTTCGATGCGGGATAAGGCGTCGACCGGTAATTCCAAAAGGTCACTGGGGTCCCCCGGTTTTTGCAGAATGATTCTGGTGGCGGAAGCCGCAACCACCACCCTTTCCTCCCCACCGGCCAATAGGACTCCGCTCCCCACCGGGTATAAAGCCACCGAACGGCGTAAAGCCGCAACCACGGCCGGATTGTACTTGGAAGGACTTTCTGCCTCCAACTCCTGGAGGGCTTGGTCATTCCAAAGCACTTTCCGGTATGGCCGGTGGGAGATCATGGCGTCAAAGGAATCGGCGGTTCCGACAATTTTGGAATAAAGGGGAATATCAACGGCGATTAACCCAAGGGGATAACCGGAACCGTCTTCCCGTTCATGATGCTGATAGGCGATACTGGCGACCTTCGCCGGGAATCCGGTAATGGCCCGTAAAATATCAAAACCTTTCTTCGTATGCTGTTTGCCCTGAGCCGTTTCCACGAGGGAAAGGGCTTGAATCTTCTTAACGGCGGATCGTAGATAGGCTTTACCCAAGTCATGGAGGAAAGCGCCAAGGGCGATCTCTTTGAGTTCTTCCTGGGTAAAATTAAAGTGCTTACCCATTAGGATCGAAAGAATACAAACATTCAAAGAATGATTGTAAAGGTAGTTGTCGGCGGTTTTGAAGTCTATAATATCGAAGACACAGTCCTCTTTTTGGAGCACCTCTTTTAAGATTCCTTCGACCACAAATGAGATCTGTTGCTCATTAAGGGGTTTACGTTCCACCACCCGGATGAGGGATTGCCATAAAACATGCATCGCCTCAGCCCGGATCCGGTCGCTAAGCGGACCGGTACAATCCCATTTTTCATCGATCTTTTCATAAACGTATAAATGGGTATAACCCATTTTCCCCAGCCGCTTTAAATAGGAGGGCGTCAACTTAGTCCCTTTATTCAACAAGATCCGTCCATCATTGCCAAAGACTGAGTGAGCCAGAAACATTTCCCCGGTTATCTCGTTTAAAGGTAAATGTCTCATTCTACTCCCTCCTGTCCCGCCCGTTAAAACTGGCTTTACAAAGGAATTCTCTATCGGAATTTTTTTCCCTCTCACGGACGTTGTTTCTAATTTGTTTACTTTGAAACGGCCAGTTGGTCAACCTCTCAATAATTGGAAAAGATCGTTAAAAAGCACAAAAACGGCTAACGCCATCAGCAGCACAAAACCGACCATGGAGATGCTGGCTTCGCGCTCGGGAGGAAGGGGTTTCCCTCTTAACGCCTCCAACCCATAGAGCAAAAGCTTCCCTCCGTCCAAGGCCGGAAAAGGCAGTAGGTTGGTGGCGCCAATGGCAATACTGATTAATGCGGAAATATTCAGCAAATTAAGGATGACCAAGGACACGGTCGGGCTATAACTGACCGCTTCACTCATCATACTGACGATCCGTACCGGACCGGCCAGTTGGGTCAGGGAAACTTTCCCCGTCAATAGCCAGACAAAACTATAAACGACACTCCTGATCACCGAATAGATATAAACCACGGCTTGTTCCAAGTTTTCAACAATTCCACCGCGGAGCGTCTGGAAAGAGAGCCCGGTGTCGAAGTAGCCGGTCCCCTTTTCTAAACGGGGGGTCATCGTCAACGTTACTTCCCGGCCGTCCCTTAAAACGGTCACGTTCAGAGGTTGGTCTTTCTTCCTCTGCAGGACCGCACTGATCTCCTTTTTTGTCATGACGCGCTCCCCGTCAAGGCGGATGATCCGGTCGCCCGGTAATAAGTTCCCTTTTTCCGCAGGGGAATCCGGAACAATATACTCAACGACTGTTGAATCCTGACCATAGGGTTCCTTCGCGCCAAAACCCAGCACATACCGGTCGGCTGGAATAAGATCCGGGGTAAATAACACTTGCTTGCGCTCCGTTCCCCGTTGCAACTGAATAATACTGGGTTTTCCCTCGTTGATCACCATAAAGGAATAAAAATCGGAAGGTTGGTAGACCCGCCGTCCGTCGTAGCGGAGAATCCGGTCCCCTTCCCGGAGGCCGGCTTCCGCCGCCGGCGATCCTGGCGGAACATCAGCGACCAACATGGAATTATACCCGGCCGCCGTAAAAACAATCCAGAGGAAGAGAAGGGCCGAGAGGATATTCATTACCGGGCCGGCGGCTACAACCGCCATGCGGACGCCCAACGGTTTTTTACTGAAGGAACGCTCACTATTGGATGCTTCCTCTTCCCCTTCCATCAGCACAAAGGCGCCAACCGGGAAAAGCCGGAGGGAAAAAATGGTCTCCCCCTTCTTTTTACTAAAGAGTTTCGGCCCGAAAAAGAGGGAAAATTCCATTACCCTAATCCCCGCCGCTTTCGCCACCAAATAGTGGCCTAATTCATGGAGGATAATGATTAAATTCAAAGCCAAAACAGCAATTAAAATATGCAAACCGCATCCTCCTTTATCTCATCAAGAGTGAAGAGGTCTTTCCCATACTTATTGGTTGAACGTGACGGTTCAGAGAAAGTTCCTTTCTTTTCTCCGCCCTTCCCCATTATACTCGAAAAAAGGGGTCCTTAACCAGGCCCCTTTTTTCAAGCGCGTCTTCTCTTTAAAAGCTATTTTCCGTTGTCATCCCATGACACAGTCGATCAATCACTCCCGCCGGGGCTAGGCTCCCGCCGGCGCTAAACCCAAACACCGGACTGGCTTTTGTTTTACGGAATCAACGGAAAATCTTATGTATTGGTAATTCAGTAGTTAACTCCCAACCCGATTTGGAAACTGAAATTCTTTCCGTTTTGGTCGGTTTCGGCCAGGAGTCCTCCCCGGAGATCCACATTATTAATCAAGTCAAAGACCATACCCAACTCAAACAGGACGGTTAGCCGGTTGCTCGCCAACGAGAGACTGAGGTCACCGACCACCTCCATATAGTCATCCAGTGGCATCGAGATATTCGCTCCCAAAAAGGGGGCATTATTGACCGCCCCGAGCAACAGCGCCAAACTGGAATCAATCTCATACTTGGCCCCGATTCTCGTCCAGTCTTCTCTAATTGCCACCGATAAACCAACCTCGGAGGTAATCCCATATTCGGTCTCCAGTTGCAAACCTCTGTCCCCGACAAACATCAGGGTGGTCTCTCCTCCGTTCACGCGCACATCGGCCGTGGTTAAAGCCAAAGCGGCTTGAGGTACCAACAACAGAGAAATAACCAAGCAACCGACGATCAAAGATTTTCCCATGCTTGTCTCCTCCCTTCTCTTCTTGTTTGCTGATTCCTTTCGTCGATCCGATCGCAAATTTCGCGGTGACGGTGGCGGTTTCCTCTCTGCGGTAATCTGGTAATTATTGTTCTTACTCTACCGTCGGCTCCGTTGTTCCTTCCGCCAAGGGAGGCAAACTCACCGGCAGGGTTTCCCGCGGCCGCCTTTCCAAGTAATCAGCCAGGGGTTTTTTCACCATATAGTACCGGTTATTATTATTCCATAACGTAAAGCCGGCCGCCGGTGAAGCCAAGGCGCCGGTGACCTGTTTAAGCAGGTACTCGGTATAAACAGGCGCCGTCATCCGCAATTCCCGTCCGATCAGAAAGGCTTGGACATAAGGGCGGATGAGGCTTTCGCTCCCGGTTAAGACATGGGCCCGGAAGGAACCTTCTTGGTAAATAAACTTGGCCCGTTCAAGGTAATCACCGGGGTAAAAGGAGTCGGGAAAATGGGAGGGATAATACATGGGGCAGATGACATCCACGTACCGGGCGAAGACTCGAATATTTTGTCCAGTCAAACCCTCCATCTGATACCAGCAATGAAAACCATATAGGTCTGCGCTGATCGGAATCTGCAGCCGGTTTCTGGCCGAGGCTAAAAAGCCTTCCAGAGCGTCAACGGGAGTGGCGCCGGGGGGCTGAAAGCGGTATTGACAACGGCCGATTGGACCGTCGGTCGGAAACCGGATATAATCAAACTGAATCTCATCAACCCCTAACGCTTCTAACTCGGCAGCGATCGCCAGGTTATACGCCCAGACGTCGGTGGCATAGGGATCAACCCAATGCTCTCTCTGTTCGTAGGCGGTTTCACCGGCGGCGTTCTCCGTCGCCACCAGGTACCGCCAAGGCCCGTCCCCGTTCCGGTCCCAGATGGCATATTTATAATTATCATACTGGTACAGACGGCTGTCCTTAAAAACCACCAACCGGCCGATGAGATAAACCCCGTTGGCCTTCGCCTTTTTAATCAGTTCGTTTATGTCAAAGCGCTTCCGGACCGCACCGATCTGCCGGGCAAAAGCGACCTGGGTATCATAGGTAATATACCCCATGTCATCTTTGAAGTCAACAACCATTGCGTTCAGGCCATTCTCTTTCATAAACCGGAGGTGGTTTTCCAGTCTTTGGCCGGAGGCAAAATCGGACCGGACGTAAATTCCATATTTATGGGCCGCCTTGGCCAGCCTTGCTTCCTTCGCCGGATCCATGGCCGGTCGCGACGGCTCCGTGACCATCGCCCGTAGAACAAAATCGGGCCAAGCGTAAATTTCGGTTCCGGTTTCATAAGTAATCCGCAACCACCATGCGGGCTGCTCGGGGGAGGCGCCAGCCCCGCCGGCCGCCGGCTGGAAAGAGAGGTTTTTCACCAACCGGCGGGCTGTTTGGCCGGTCTCCAGTTTCTCCCAAATATTGAGGGCTTTATTATACAGATAGATTCCATTCCCAAACCCGCAGGCTAAAAGGAGCTTGTCCGGGTTTTCCGGATGATAGGCCAGGGCGGCGATCTCTTCCTGGTAAGCACTTTGCCGGAGAAAGCTTAAGTTTGCCGAGAGCATAGTCCAAGTCCGGCCGGCATCGGTAGTTTCATAAAATCCAGCAAAGGAGGTACCCACCAGAAGTTGTTCTTTATTCACGGGCGAAAGGGCGACCGCCGTTAAGACGCTGCCGTTGTTAAAGGGGATGCGCCGCCAGGTGGCGCCATAGTCTTCCGAAAGGTAGATCTCTTTGCTGGTGGTCACCGCCACCCGTTGAGGCTGGACCGGATCCACCCCGATGGCGGTGATGGTCCGGATTTGGTCCTCCCCGGCCACGACCTTCCGGGGCAACCCATCGTTCCGGGCCTCCCAAGTTATTCCTCCGTCAAAAGAGACCAAAAAACCAGCTTGCCGTGAGCTTCCATACCAGAGGAGAGGCCCGGCCTCCACCACCTGTTCAGGCTGGAACCAGGAAGAACCCAATTCCTCCACCAAAGCTAAGGTTTCATCTGGGTTTTCCGCCAAAACGAAAGGCTCTTCTTCGTCTTCTGCCGAGAATAAGGGTCCGGCTGGACAGGAGAAAAGAATAAGAACCATTACAAAAAAGCATAATAAAGAAAGTTGACGCTTCATCGCTAAGGAACTCCTTTATTTTAAATGCTCCGGGTTTAAGGCCGCCAACTCCGGCAGGACAAAACGGCCGTCTTTCCGGATCAACCGGTCATCAAAGTAGATCTCGCCACCGCCGTATTCAGGCCGTTGGATCAAGACTAAATCCCAATGGATCGCCGATTTATTACCGTTATTGCATTCGCCATAGCTGGACCCGGGCGTGAAATGGATACTCCCGGCGATCTTCTCGTCAAACAAAGTATCTTTCATCGGTGTCAGAATGTGCGGGTTGACGCCAAGGGCAAACTCGCCGACAAACCGCGCTCCTTCATCGGTGTCTAAGATCGCCGCCAACCGTTGGGGATCATTGGCGGTGGCGTTGACAATTTTCCCATCCTTAAACTCCAAAACCACCTGCTCAAAGGTGAATCCTTCGTAGATGGATGGGGTGTTAAAGCTGATCTTACCATTCACCGAATCCCGCACCGGAGCTGTGAAGATCTCACCGTCAGGAAGATTGTAATGCCCATCACATTTGATTGCCGGCAAACCCTTGATCGAAAAACTGAGGTCAGTCCCCGGACCGGTGATCCGGACCCGGTCGGTACTGTTCATTAATGCGACAAGGGGATCCATCGCCCGGGACATTTTGGCATAGTCCAGATTACAGACGGCAAAGTAGAAATCCTCGAACCGTTCCAAACTGGTCTCGGCCAGTTGGGCCATGGAGGCGTTGGGATAGCGCAGAATACACCAACGGGTGCGAGGGACCCGCACTTCGGCATGGACCGGTTTCTGGTAGTAATTTTTATAAATCTGCAACTGGATGGCGGGTAGATCGGCCCACTCGTTCACATTTTCCCCAGCCCGGATCCCAATGTAAGCATCCATCTCTTCCATCCGGGCCCGGTCCCAACGGCCCATCGCTGCCACCTGGTCTACATCGGCCTTTTTCAGTAGTTCCCGTTCGAGCATGGGATCGACCAAGGAGAGGAAGGGCACCCCGCCGCTTTGATAAGCCTCCCGGATGAGGGCTTGCGCAAATTCGGGAACCCGGCCAATGGTCTCAATTAAAATTTTGTCCCCCGGTTTTATGGCGACTGAATAATTGATTAAAGAAGCGGCCAGTTTCTGTAAACGTGGATCCAGCAAAGAGATCATCCTTTCTTCTTTAGTATTAGTCCTCTGTTTCTTGGCTAGGGACAGGTAAGGTGAAAAAGAAGGTACTGCCCATCCCTGGTTCGCTTTCCACCCAAACGGTTCCTCCATGGGCCATTACTAATTTTTTCACAATATACAGGCCCAGGCCCAGTCCTTCTTCATTGGCCGTGCCCACCCGGTAATACCGGTCAAAGATATAAGGCAAATCTTTAGGGCTTATCCCGGGGCCCTCATCGCGGATGGCGATCACCATCCAGTCGCCATCGCGGCGAAAGTCGATCTCGACCCTTGTCCCCGGGGGAGAGTATTTTAGTGCGTTGGAGAGAAAATTGAGAAAAATCCGTTCTAAACGGTTGGGATCGGCAACCACCAACGGTAAGGATAGCCGGTGGACAATCCGGATCCGGTCAACATCCATTGCCCCCCGCATCCGGAGGAGGAGATCCCGGAGAAACTTCTCCAGATCAATACAAGAGGTCTTCAAGGCTAATTGGCCGGTTTCAATCCGTGTCGAATCGACCAAATCGGAGATCATATTATTCATTTGCAGGGATGAGTTGGCAATCGCTTGCGCGCTTTCTCTGATCTGGGGCTTGTCCTTGGCGATCAAACCCAGCAACTGTGCATGGGATAAAATTACGGCCAGCGGTGAACGGAGATCATGGGAAACCATATGTAAATAGTCCTCTCGAAGCTGTTCCAGACGGCGTAATTCAGATACATCCCGTAGAGTAACAAGGATTAGAAAGAGACGCCCCTGACGGTCTTTAACCCCATTCCCACTGAATAATACCCGCCGCTCACTTCCATCCGCCCTTTGGAGCAGGTACTCCTCATTAGTAAAATAGTGACCGGCCAAGAGGCGGGGAGTTAGAAATTGATCGGGGGACAACGGAGAGCCATCCTCCCGGGCCAACGTATACCGGCTGAAAAGCTCCTCAATCGTCTCGGCGCTTCCATCGCCACCCGCGATCTCAAGGGCAACCTTATTGGCGGAGAGCAAGCGACCTTTGGGGTCGAGGACCAAAACCCCTTCACCGATATTATCAAGGAGAACCTGTTTCTGCATGGCCTGTCTTTCTGCTTCGGTCCGCGCCTTCCGTTCTCTGGCCAACAACCGCTCCCGTTCTTGTTCCGCCTTTTTAGCCTGGGTAATGTCACGGACCACCACCAACCCAAAGATCAGCTCCCCCTGGGGGGTCCGCACCGGTGTACCGCTAAAACTCCCAATCCAGGAGCGCTTCAGAGCCAAATCATCAACCCGCAATTCTAAATTCACATAACTCTCCCCCCGCAAAGGGTAGCAAAGTGGGTAAGCCCCTGGTAGCAAGGGGGATCCGGAAAGTTCTCGAAAGCGGAATCTTCGGTAATAATCGTCAAGAGGGCGAAGCCCTTC
Organism: Bacillota bacterium; assembly: GCA_012735135.1. Classification (GTDB taxonomy): domain Bacteria; phylum Bacillota; class UBA4882; order UBA10575; family UBA10575; genus Capillibacterium. The sequence goes on from JAAYHY010000032.1 coordinate 21,566, forward strand.
ATCGGTGCCGAAACCGAAGATCTTTTGGCCGGCCGGGTTAATATAGACGACCTGGAGTTGGGGATTGATCAGCACAATCCCTTCGGTCAAACTGTTCATGACGGCCTCTAACTGGACCAGGCTCGTCTCGGTGATCTGCATTAACTCTTCCTGTTTTTTCCGGGTTTTGATCTGTTCGGTTAAATCAACCACTATAAACAAGAGCATCGGTGGTTCTCCATCGGCCATTTTCAAGGGAACAATGGTAAGACGCCAGTAAACGCCCCCCGGTTGACAACCGTCAATCCAAAATTCGGAGGCGGCAAACGGTTTCCCCGTGGCCAACACGTATTGGCAAGCCGCCACCAAACCACTACGCTGGGCGCTAGGAATTAAAAGGGTTAATGTTGAACCGATTAACTCGGAACCCATGTTGGCTTTCCCCATGATCATCCGGAACACCGAGTTTGACCATTGGAGCTTTAAAAATTTCCCGTCAAAAACCGCGATTCCCACCGGCGAGTTATTTAGTACCGCCGTGAAGAGAAGCTGCTCAATCTGGGTTTTTTGCACTAGATTACATCCTTCCGAATCGGATTTTGCCTCATTTGCCAACCCTTGCTCCAGTGATAAGATGGTCCCTGCGGGAGACACCTCCTTAAAAATAAATAACCACCCAATAAAAAACCCGTCCCGGCCCCATACCGGAACAATCTTCATGTTTTCACTGACAAACGGTTCGTTATTCTCCTTCACCTGGTTACAAAGAACAGTGAATTGAGGCCCCCAGGCCGGAAAGAGCCGCTCCATCTGTGCTTCTGGAAAGGTCCCGGCGGATAAAAAAATTTGCTGGGCAAAACTGGGGTTAAACCCTTTAACCGAATAATCGGGGCCAATCAGGACGATCCCCTCGGCGGTATGGGTAAAAACACTCGCCAGAGCCGCCTCTTCCGGCAAGAATAATGGAGTATGGTCCCGTTCCATCGCAAACCCCCCACCCTCTTCCTGGGGAAGCTTATTGTTACTGTACTTCGTAAGATAAACCCTTTTTCCTGTTATCAATTGTCTTTATTATAACAATTATTTAATTCCTGTGGGATCCCATCTTTTCGCTGTTACTCCTCAGAATATCCTTCCGTTGCTCGAGACTCGTCACCCGCTCCCTCCAAGGATCATCAGTAATCTTCAGCCCTTTTATTATATCATGCAATCGTTTGAATCATCCCCCCTTCTCCTTTCGATCATTAACACGCGATCATGATTTAAATGGTATAAGAATATAAAATTATTTTTTCCGGTTGGTTAAAACAAAAAAGCCGACCAAGGGCTTTTTTCATAGAAAAAGACCGTCGACGACGGTCTTTGCTTATCTTAATTGGTGCGCCATCAGGGACTCGAACCCCGGACCCGCTGATTAAGAGTCAGCTGCTCTACCAACTGAGCTAATGGCGCCTTTATATATGGTGGCGGTGACTGGATTCGATCCAGTGACACTACGGGTATGAACCGTATGCTCTAACCAACTGAGCTACACCGGCTGATAACAGTTGCAAAGTAGATTATAATATAA
>JAAYHY010000033.1 GCA_012735135.1 Bacillota bacterium
ACCCACGCCCTTTTGTTGTTAGACCGGTTCAGCGGTGAGGTCGAATTGTTTAAGGTGGGTTCGGCGCCGACCTATGTAAAGAAAGACCGGGAAGTGCAGGTGATTCGCTCTACTTCCCTGCCTATCGGGATTGTGCCGAAAGTGGAACCCGAGTATTTCCGGGATTATTTAGCGGAGGATGATTTAGTGGTCATGGTCAGTGACGGGGCGGCCACTTTAGGGGGGCCGGGCGAAGATTGGCTTTTAAAAGCTTTAAAAAGAGGGGGGGAAAGCGCGCCCGGACCCCTCAGCCGTTATCTGTTGGAACTGGCTAAAATCGAGGCCGGCGGGGAGATTAAGGATGATTTAACGATTATGGTTTTGCAGATCAAAGCCATGCCCGGTAGTCTGATTAACAATTTTTAAACAGGAGAATCGGCCGGGGTTACGAAACTTATTGAAGGCCGATCACGTTTGTATTAATGAGGGTGAAGGAATGGACGGCTTTGAGGAAAAAGTTCTTGCGACGATCCGGCGTTACCGTATGCTTGCCGCCGGTGATCAGGTTTTGGTGGCGGTATCCGGCGGAGTGGACTCGATGGTCCTCCTGACCGTGTTGCTGAAATTACCCCTCCGCTTACGGTTGGCCGTCTTCCATCTGAACCATGGTTTAAGGCCGGAGGCCGAGGCGGAGGCGGAGATGGTCCAAAAGTACGCGGCGGAGCATGCTTTGCCCTGTTATACGGAGCGTCTGGCCTATGATTTGCATACTGGTAAAGGTAATCAATCCTTACAAGTGGCCGCCCGGGAAGTAAGGTACCGGCTGATGGCCGCCACCGCTGACCGGTTGGGGATAGCCAAAATCGCCCTCGGCCATCATGCCGACGACCAGGCGGAAACAGTCTTAATGCGTTTCTTGACCGGGGCCGGTCCTGAGGGTTTAGCGGGAATTCCTCCGGTTCGCGACCGTTACGTCCGGCCTTTGTTGGAGGTCGGGCGGGCAGAGATCATCGCCTATGCCCGTCAGGCCATAATAAGCTGGGCGGAGGATGCCTCCAACCAGAAGCCGGTTTACCTCCGCAACCGTGTGCGCCACGGTTTACTCCCCTATTTGGAGAAGGAATATCAACCGGGTCTGCGAGGAAGGTTAAGAGAGACCGCGGTGATCTGTCGCGAGTGGAAAGAAGTACTGGAGAAGTTGGTCGAAGAGGTTTTAAAGCGGTGGGGATTGCTCCAACCCGACGGGGAGTTGGCTCCGAACCGGGAGGACGGGTATTTGCTGCCGGTGGCCCCCTGGCAGGAGCTATTGCCCGCCATCCAAAGGCTGCTCTTTCGCCGTCTCTTTTTTTCGCTGGCCCCGCCCGCTTCCGCTTTGGAGTTTAACCATTCCGAAGCTTTCTTGAGGTTGTTGACGGGTCCGGCCGGAAAGAAAATTAATCTACCCGGCGGTCTGATCGCTTGTAAACTAGGGGCGAATTTATGGTTTGGCAGGACTGCCCCGGTTGATGACGGGGAAGACTGGATGCCGCTGCCCTTGGTCATCCCCGGTATGACTGTTTTACCGGCCAACCGGGGGGTGGTGGAAAGCAAATGGTTGGGACGGGAGGAATTACCGTCGACCTGGGGGGGAGTCTCCCCCTTTGAGTTTTTCCTTGACGCCGACCGGCTTACTTTTCCACTTTACCTTCGCCCGCGCCGGCCCGGTGACCGGTTTGACCCCCTGGGTTTGGGCGGGAGTAAAAAAGTTAAAGATCTGTTGATTGACGCGAAGATTCCCCGGCCGCAGCGGGCGGCCTATCCGCTGCTGGTGGATGGGGAGGGACGGGTTTTAGGAGTGCTGGGGCTTCGCCCGGCTGAGCAGGGGAAGATCACAAACGGGAGCCGGCGGGTGCTTTATCTTAAATATCGGCCTTGCCCTTTATCCTAAACTTCGGCGGTAGGGTCAGAGTTGTCGAAAGAATACGGCTATGCTATAATAAGACCTATGACATTTTTTTACCTCGAGAGGGGGTTTATCTTTGCGCTTTGCTAGGGAGTTGGTTTTCTATCTAGTATTGGTCTCAATTTCCTTATTTGTGCTATGGACTTTTTTTGGGGCTAATAAAACTGTGGAGACTTGGACATGGGATCAATTTCTGACCCGGGTGGAGCAGGGGGATGTTTTAAAGGTTACTGTTTACACCGATGGTCAGATTGAAGGTAAATATTCGGCGGGCGGAAAAGAAGTCCGGGACTTTATGGCGCAAGGACCCAGTCCGACCTTGGCGCCGGAAGTCTACGAAGGCCCTTTGGGGCGGGCCGGTGTGGAACGGGTTTATCAACAAAAAACCGAACCCTGGTGGTCGATGCTTCTTCCGAATTTATTACCGATCTTGATCTTTGTCGGCCTTTGGTTTTTCTTGCTTAATCAGATGCAAAATTCGGGCAATAAAGCGATTTCTTTCGGGAAAAACCGGGCCCGGCTTTATACAGCCGAAGGAAAGACTAAGGTCACCTTTGATGATGTGGCCGGGGCCGATGAAGCCAAGGAAGAGTTGGCCGAGATTGTGGATTTTCTGAAGCAACCCAGGCGTTTTACCGAACTGGGGGCACGGATTCCGAAGGGTGTCTTGCTGGTTGGACCGCCGGGAACCGGGAAAACTCTACTTTCCAAGGCGGTGGCCGGGGAAGCGGGTGTTCCTTTCTTTAGCATTAGTGGTTCCGATTTTGTGGAGATGTTTGTCGGGGTCGGGGCTTCCCGGGTCCGTGATCTCTTCGATAACGCGAAGAAGAACGCGCCTTGTATAGTTTTTATTGACGAGATTGACGCCGTTGGCCGGCAACGCGGCGCCGGACTGGGCGGCGGTCATGACGAGAGAGAACAGACGTTAAATCAACTGCTGGTCGAGATGGACGGGTTTGAAGGCAATGTGGGGATTATTGTCCTGGCCGCGACGAACCGGCCGGATGTTCTGGATCCGGCCTTGTTGCGCCCCGGCCGTTTTGACCGTCAGGTGGTCTTGGATATCCCCGATTTGAAGGGAAGGGAAGAGATCCTCCGGGTTCACGGCAAAGGGAAACAACTCGGACCCGATGTCGACTTTAAAGTGCTGGCCCGGCGGACGCCCGGCTTTACCGGGGCCGATCTGGCCAATACGTTGAATGAAGCGGCCCTGCTGGCCGCCAGGAAAGACCAGAAAAAGATTACCATGAAGGATTGTGAGGAAGCGATCGAGCGGGTGATCGCCGGTCCGGAACGGAAAAGCCGGATTATGAGTGAGAAAGAACGGGAACTTACAGCTTATCATGAAGCGGGCCACGCTTTGGTCGGACATTACCTGCCAACGGTGGACCCTATTCATAAGGTCTCGATTATTCCGCGGGGACGGGCGGGCGGTTATACCTTGGCGCTGCCTTTGGAGGATAAAAACTACGCCACCCGGACCGAGTTGACGGAGAATATCGTCTTTTTACTGGGTGGCCGGGTGGCCGAAGCCATTGCCCTGGGCGAGATTAGCACCGGCGCCCGTAATGACCTGGAACGGGCGACCAAACTGGTCCGGACGATGATTATGGAGTACGGGATGAGTGCCGAGATGGGACCCATGACTTTCGGCCATGGCCACGAGGATCAGGTCTTTTTGGGCCGGGATATCTCCCGGGACCGGAACTACAGCGAAAAAGTGGCCGCCGATATCGACCGTGAGATGCGCTCTCTGATCGACCAAGCCTATAAACGGGCGGAAGAGATCATCAACAGTCACCGGGAAGAGCTGGACCGGGTCGCTCAGGCCTTGCTCAGTAGAGAGACGCTGGAAGGGGCTGAATTTGAAGCCTTGTTAAGGGGGGAAGACTTGCCGCCCCTCCCGGAGAACGAGGCGGAAACCAGCCCTAAGCCTTCAGAAGATCAAGAAGGAACGGTGGCGCACCCCGGGCCATCTGAAAATGGCCAGCCCCCGACGGATTCGACGGATTCCGGGAAGGGAGAGGAACCGGGGGAAACAAACGGCCGCGGAGACGAACCGAGGGGCTGAAGGGAAGGAGGGGGTTTGCTTTGCAACCTTTGGCAGGTTCCTTAAAGGCCAGGCCCCGTCTGGCCCAGAAGTTACTGGTGGCAGCGGTCGCCGTGCTCTTTTTTGGGCTGCTGACCCTCTACCTGACAGTGGAACGCTGGCAAGACGGGGCGAAAAAGGTCAGCCAAACCCCGATCAATATTTTACTGCTGGGGGTCGATGCACCTAACCGGGATGACCAGGGTGAACTGGAACGGCCACGGACTGATACCATCCTCTTTTTGGCTGTCCGGCCTCAGCATCGCCGGGTTGGGCTTTTTTCGATCCCCCGGGACAGTCTGATCGAGATCCCCGGTCATGGCATGGAACGGATTAACATGGCCCATGTCTATGGCGGCTATGATCTAACTAAAGAATTGGTGGAAAAGATCATGGAGATGCCGGTGGATCGGTATATAATGGTCAATTTTCAATCTTTCGAAGAGATTGTCGATCTGGTGGGCGGAGTCGAGGTCACCGTCGATAAACGGATGTTATATCATGACCAGAGTGCCGGTTTTTCGATTGACCTCCAACCCGGGCGGCAAACGCTCAACGGGTACCAAGCCTTGGGCTATGTCCGTTACCGCCGTGATGCCCTGGGCGATATCACCAGGACCCGGCGGCAACAGCAATTTCTAACGGCATTGGCCGCTAAACTGAAAGAACCGGCTACCATCCGGCACGTACTCCGGCAATGGCCGGAAGCCCTCCGGATCAGCAAAGAGTACCTCCGGACCGATCTGGGCCTTCCTGAGCTTCTCGGGTTGTTTCTCATCTTTAAAGACCTGGATCTGGGGGAAAGTCTACAGACCTATACCCTTCCGGGTGATTTTTCCGGCCCTTATTGGCGTTTACGTCCCCGGGAGATTGAGATGTTGACCGCCTTTTACCGTTAACATCCCGGTCAGCCCCGGCTGGCCGGCATGGGGACTCCCGGGAAAACCGGGTAGTCACCCCCCGGCTAACGCTTGGGCGGGCGTTGGGATGACGAGCGCCGGGACACCATAGATTTGACAGGATGAAGATGGGGTGGGAATACAGCATGAAGATTGATCTTGTTTTATCCGCCGGTGGGAAAGGCCGACGGGATTTCCATGGAAAAACTGTGGTAGTGATTGATGTTCTCCGCGCCAGCAGCACCATTGTGACCGCCTTGACCAACGGTTGCTTTGCCGTTTATCCGGTGGCGGATCCGGGGGCGGCGGCGATCTTTAAACGGCAATTGGGTTCCGATTGTTTAACCGGGGGTGAACGCCGCGGGTTGAAAATCCCCGGTTTTGATCTGGGAAACTCCCCCTTGGAATATACGGCGGCGGTGGTCGGCGGCCAACGGATTATCCTGACGACTTCCAACGGCACCCAAGCCTTGTTGGAAGCACAGAACGCCGCGGAGATTTTAATTGGCTCGTTTCTCAACGCCGGGTACCTCAGTTCTTATCTGGCGGCCAAAGAAGAAGTGGTCTTTTTTTGCGCCGGCACTAACGGTGAGCCGGCTATGGAGGATCTCCTTTGCGCCGGCTTGCTCACCGAACGGCTTCTTAACAACGGGGTGGAACCCGCCATCACCGATGCGGCCCGGTTGGGTTTGGTGGTATACCGGCATCTGTTGGGAAACTCCGAAGCCGATCCGGTTACCGTGCTCGGCCAGTTCCAACATAGCAAATACCTGGCGTCCATCGGTTTTGCCGATGATATTGCATATTGCGCGCAAATAGACGCCCGTCCTTGTTTGGCGCGTTACCAGGACGGGCGGATTTCCCTGGTCGAGGAGGGAAAAGGACCGTAAGGGGTTTAGGGTTAGTTGGTCAAGGCCTGAAGGGGAGCGGGAATCCGGCCGCCCCGCCCCACAAAACAGTCGGGAGCATACGGATTAACCGCCATCACCGGAGCTTCACCTAGCAGACCGCCAAAAGCGACTTTATCACCGACTTTCTTACCGGGAGCCGGAATAAGGCGTACGGCGGTTGTTTTATTATTGATGACCCCGATGGCCATTTCATCGGCGATCAAGCCGGCGATAATCGCCGGAGGCGTATCCCCCGGGATGGCAATCATATCGAGGCCAACGGAACAGACGGCGGTCATCGCCTCCAGTTTGGGGAGGGAAAGCGCTCCCCGTTCGACGGCGGCGATCATTCCCGCATCTTCACTGACGGGGATGAAGGAACCACTCAGCCCGCCCACGGAGGAACTGGCCATGGCGCCTCCTTTTTTAACGGCATCATTGAGTAAGGCGAGGGCGGCGGTGGTCCCATGGGCGCCACAACACTCTAAACCCATTGCTTCCAGAATGTTGGCCACGCTGTCGCCCGGGGCCGGGGTCGGCGCAAGGGAGAGGTCGACGATGCCAAAGGGGACCCCCAATGCTTTTGATACTTTTCTTCCGATTAACTCACCGGCGCGGGTGATCTTAAAGACGGTCTTTTTAATCTCTTCCGCCAACGAGCCCAGGTCATAGCCGGGACAGCGCTCCACGGTTGCCCGGACGACGCCCGGACCGCTAATCCCGATGTTAATGACGGTTTCAGCTTCGCCAATCCCGTGAAAGGCTCCGGCCATAAAGGGGTTATCCTCGGGGGCATTGGCAAAAATCACCAGTTTGGCGCAGGCGATCCCGTTCCGGTCGGCGGTGAGCGCGGCCGCCCGGCAGATCAGGTGAGCGGCGCGATTGACGGCATCCATGTTGATCCCCGCTTTAGTGGAGGCCACATTCAACGAGCCACAGATCTTTTCGGTTGAGGCCAGCACTTCCGGTAGAGCCGCCATCAGGTTCAAATCCCCCCGGGTAAACCCTTTGGGTACCAGGGCCGAAAAACCGCCTAAAAAATCGATCTCCAAAGTTTGAGCCGCGCGTTCCAGGGCGGCTGCCAATTCCAGGTAATCGTCGGGGGAGTAATCATGATCCAGGAGGGCGATGGGGGTCACGGCCACCCGGGTATTGACAATTGGGATCCCGTAGGTTTTCTCCAGCTTCCGGACGGTGGAGACCAACCGCTCGCCGGCGTTGGTGATCCGCTCGTAAATTTTCCGGGCGGCACTGCTCGCGGAGGGATCACTACAACCCAGCAGGGAGATGCCCAGCGTGACCGTGCGGATATCAAAATGGAGTTTTTCCACCATATCGATGGTTTCCAGGATTTCTTCGGAAGAATAACTCAAAACCAGCACTCCTTTTCAAGCGAAGCAGCGCAGCCGGGGTAAGTTCCAACTGGAAGCAACTTTCATCCTTTCGCCTGCCCCGGCTTGCTGAGGTGAGCGACAATTTAGATGCGGTGCATGTATTGGAAAAGATCGGCGTGTTGGAGGAGGACTCTGACCCCAAGCTCCGCTCCGACCGTTTCCAGGCGGTCACGGAGGAGAAGAAGATCCAGGCTTTCCGGTAATTCGATGACAAGAATCATGGCAAAAATGCCCTGGCGGAGGGTCTGGCTGATGTCGATGATGTTACAGTTATTGGCGGCCAGTTCTTTGGTGATCCCGGCCACGATACCTACCTTATCATTCCCCATGACGGTGACGACAGCTTTTTCCATGGGTTGAATCCTCCTTAAGCAAGATCCTTCTTTTGGATGGGGTTATAAATCACCACTTTGTTTCTGCCAGTATTTTTTGCTTCGTACAGGGCGGTGTCGGCCTGGATAAACACGACATTAAAACCGTCCTGTCCTGCAGCGATGCCACAACTGATCGTGATTGAGAAATGCTCCCCATTATTGGCGGAGAAGTTCAAGGCGGCGGTTTCCTCCCTGATCGTTTCGGCGAGGGTTAACAATTCTTCCGTTTCCCCATTTAAACTCAGAAGCATGAACTCTTCACCGCCATAACGGACGGCAATCCGCCGGGGGGTTGTATGCTTGGCCAGAATCGCCCCGAATTCCTTTAATACGAGATCACCGGTGGAGTGGCCGTAGGTGTCGTTAATCACTTTGAAATGATCGAGATCAAAGAGGATACAGCCGAGGTTATTTTCGGTGTTGCCTTCGACCACTGAAAGGAAGATGTTCAGATAATTCCGGTTATAGAGGCCGGTGAGCGGGTCGTGCCACGCCATCAGTTTTGTTTTCTTATGGAGGCGGGTGTTTTCCAACGCCAGGCTAACCTGGTTAATAATGATCATCAATTGATCTTGCTGCTCCCGGTCGAACGAGAATTCTTGAGCGCCGGTGGTGAGCATAACTCCTAATTTATTATTTTTGGTCGAAAGGGGGATTGCCAGCAGAGAATTGATGCCTTGTTGGGCCCAGAAAAGCCGTTCGGCAGGGGAAGCCGCTTCTTGATTTTGGATGGTTTGGGTTTTGATGGTCTTTGCCACCAGACTGTTTTCTTCTTTAACGATCTCGGCGAGTTCAGGGGGGGGTTCCGGGCCGGAATAGGCAGAAAGTTTGAGCGAGTGGTCCTGTTCAATATTGAAGATGGCGCAGCTGTAACTACCCAATACCCCCTGGATAATGTCGGTGATCCGGGTCAGCAGGTTGGCTTCGTCCAACTCTTCCAAAAGGGATTGTTGGATCAGGGTGAGGGTATAGGCGAAGGCATATTTCTCCTCCAGGTTGGCGTGGGTGAGGGAGGCCTCTTTCAAGACAGCCTCTTTCTCATCGAGCATCTGTTGGAGGTGGTTGGCCAGTTGTAATTCGGATTTGGCGTAAAGATTGGTAAAGTACCCCATCAGCCCAAGGCAGATCAAGGCTGTGATAAAGGCGAACTGGTAGATAAGCGTCTCCCAACCGGAAGGTAGATCCAGGGGCGGCCAATTGGACCAGAGCAGGGCGGCATTAATCCCGAAGCCCAGCAGGGAAAGGGAGGTTACATAAAAGGTCTCGCCGGGAGTTGCTTGGCGTAGGGTGAAAAGGATCAGGAAAAAGTAAAAGACCAACAGAAAATTGACGGGGTAATAACCTAGACGATAAAGGAAAGAGACCGTTGCCACGTCCAGGAGATTAACCAACCAAAAATAGCGGGAGAGATGATCGGTTTTATGGCGGTAAAGATAGATCTTCACGGCCAAACCAGCAAAGGAAAAAACCAAGATAAACAGAGCATAAAGGCGAAACCCATGGATATCTTGAGGATAGGCGTCGTTTCTTAAGTAATAAAGCCCCACCACCAGTAGAAGAAAGATTCCGGTGGTCATCCGGTGGAGCAATAAATTATTCCTCAGCCGAATCTGGATATTACTGACATTGGTTTGTAGTGACATCTTAATCATCCTTAGTTGATAATCAAAACCATGATCCTGGATTTAAGAAAAATCAAGTCTTCAAGGTCCGGAGCAAATTAATATCGATTGAAATCGGTTTAATATTAACGATAGTAATTGAAACAAAGATTAAAAGCAGGTTATTTTTATGTTAAAGATTCGGTGGAAAACATGGAAAAACCTGCTTCACCTTTAATATCTTTATATAATAAATCGGTATAGTACTAAATGTTCTTTAGAACTAATCTTGAGATGGCATAAATTGGGGGTGTAAGCGTGAGACTGATTTTAAAAGAGAGTCGCGTCGGCCAAGACGGAGCCGTCCTGTGCCTGGTGGCGGATGAAGAGGGTCATGAGTATCTGTTTGAACCGTTGAATTTGACCCTTTCTCCGAAGGAAAAACTTTACGTTGAAATTCTCCGGGAACTTCGTCAAATCCTTGGCACGCCGGTGAATTGGCCGGGGGAGCCGAAAGTCTTTTCTTATCTTGCGGTTGAGAAGTGCGGGACGGAGACGGGGTTGCTTCTCCCCTATCATCAGGAACTTTGGACCCATTGGCCGGAGAAAGGTGGGGCGGTGGCGGAGCCGGCGGCGGTGGCGGCCGCTGCCCGGGGCCTTTTATCCTTGTCACCGGTGGCGGTGGAATTGGGTCCGGCCTGGACCGCGTTTTACCCGGGAGATCTGGTTCCATTGGGCGCGGCCGGTTGGGGTCTCCTCGATCCCCGGGTCCAGCAATTGCTGGCGCCCTACCGGAAGGAGGGTGAACGGCGGGAATTATTTACGGCGCCGGAAGTTCGGGCCGGGTTGTCCGGGACAGAAGCGGCCTATCTTTATACTTTAGGGTTGACCCTCTACCAATTGGCCACAGGTGAATTCCCCTTTCCGTTGCAGAACCGGCGTGAGACGGTTACCGCCATGCTCCGGGAAGAACCATTGGACCCCCGCTATTTGCGGCCGGAGATTGGCGCCGGATTGGCCCAATTGATCCTTAACTTACTACAAAGAAAACCGGAGCTTCGACCGGAGGTCCAGGCCTGTGTTAGTGCGCTCGAGCAGGCTGAAGCGGGTGGAAGATTAACCGCGGATCCGGAGGAAGCCGCCCGGTTTCGCGCTGCCGCCCTCCCGGCCCGGGAAAAAGCCGCCCGGAAACGGCGGCGGTACTGGCGTTGGCAACGCTATAAATGGCCTTTGGCCATTGCGGTGGCGGCCGTCATCCTTGTGGTCCTTACCGGCCGGGGAGGATACGATGAGAAGATTACCCCGGAGAGCACTCCGTTGGAGGTGGTGATGGTCTTTTACGACGCCTTGGCCCGGTTGGATGCGGTCCAGTTGGAAGAGCCTTTGATCAAAGGAACCGGTAAAGAATTTATCAACCTGGTGACGGTTTTACATGTTACTTCAAAGATGCGCCAGGCCTATGAGGGAATCAACGTGACCTTGCTTGAGCTTAAGAATTTACAGGTGAGCGAGGCGGCCGGTTCGACGCCGGAGGCGCCGGTCTTTACCGCCCATTATCACCTGCGGGTGAATTTTGGTGAGGAATACGTAGACCAGGACCGCCGTGACCATTTGGTTATGGTGAAGAAAAAGCGGGAATGGCGGATTGGGGAATTAAAGACCGAGATTCTAACGGAGGAACGGACCCCCCTTTTCCCCGATGATCAGGTTCTATTGACAGATTGAGTACGGTGAGATAAGATAAGAGAATCATGAAACAATGGCAAAAACGGGAAAGCTTACACTTACGGGAGGAAAAAAGGTGAAAGAATTAGCCGAAATCTTATTGACCCCGGAGCAGATCGCCGCCCGCGTCCAGGAACTGGGGGCGCAGATCACCAAGGATTATCAAGGAAAAAATCTGGTGGTGATCGGGATCTTAAAAGGCGCCTTGCCTTTTATGGCCGATTTAATCCGGCAGATTAAAGTGCCTTTGCGCTATGATCTGATGGCGGTCTCCAGTTATGGAGCGTCGACCAAAACTTCCGGGGCCGTCCAGATTTTGAAGGATATCGAGATGGGTCTGGAAGGGGAGGATGTCCTGGTGGTAGAGGATATCATCGATACCGGCTTGACCCTGAATTATTTATTGCGCAACCTCCAAGCCCGCCACCCGGCTAGTCTAAAGGTCTGTACTTTACTGGATAAACCAAGCCGGCGGGAGGTGGAAATTACCCCCGAATACAACGGGTTTGTCATTCCCGACCGTTTTGTGGTCGGTTATGGGCTGGATTATGCCGAGCGTTTTCGGGAGCTGCCCATGATCGGTGTGTTAAAACCCGAGGTTTACCAAGGAAAATAAAGCACGGAACCGGCAAGTATGATCCCGAGGGGTATGGGTAAGATAAATCAGGGAGATAACTATGCGAGGAGGTAAGAACATGCCCCGACGGAAATTGGAAGAGGTTGTCGACGGAGTCTATATGGAACCGGTGCCGATTACCGTTGGTGATGAGGTCAGATTGAAATACAAAGGCAAACTGGCGACAGAAGGCGCCGACAGTATTTATTTACGAGCCGGTTATGGTTTTGAAGAGTGGCGGGA
>JAAYHY010000034.1 GCA_012735135.1 Bacillota bacterium
CTCAATAAACGGGGTTATCAGTATCAGATGTGGAATACGGATGATCCTTCACCCCATGTGGAGAGTTTTGAGAAACTGTATAAATCCATCCCATTTTTGATTACCCTTCGGAAAAAACTGGCCTACGGCCTCTTTTTTGACAATTCATACCACTCCTATTTTAATCTAGGCAAAGAAAATAAGGGGTATTTCTATTATGGAGCCAAAGACGGTAATTTAAATTATTACTTTATTTACGGTCCAACGGTTAAGCAGGTGTTAGCCGGGTATACTTACCTGACCGGCAGGGCGCCGCTCCCGCAACTCTGGGCCCTTGGTTATCATCAGAGCCGTCACAGTTATGACAGCTGGCAGCGGGTGATGGAAGTGGCGGAGACCTTCCGGGCGAAACAGATTCCCTGTGATGTCTTATACTTAGATATCGAGTACATGGATGATTATAAGGTATTTACCTGGAATCAGGAAAGGTTCGCCGGTTTTGATGCGCAAGTGGCTAAACTGACCAAGATGGGCTTTAAGGTGGTAACCATCATTGATCCCGGCGTCAAGAAAGAAAAAGGGTATGCCGTTTACGATGAGGGGCTAGCAAAGGATTATTATTTAAAAGATAAGGACGGAATTCCCTATGTGAATCGGGTATGGCCGGGAGAGACGGTCTATCCCGATTTTTCCGCCGACAGTGTGAGGCGGTGGTGGGGGGAGCAACACCGGATCTTAACGGATCAAGGGGTAGCTGGAATTTGGAATGATATGAATGAGCCGGCCAGCTTTGACGGTCCAATTCCCGATGATGTAACCTTCGCTAATGATGGTTATCCGTCCGTTCATGCGGAGATGCATAATGTTTATGGGCACCTGATGAGCAAGGCCACCTATGACGGGCTAAAAGCGCTGACCGGGAAACGGCCATTTGTGATCACCCGTGCCTGTTACGCGGGAACGCAAAAGTACGCCACGGTTTGGACCGGCGATAACTGCAGCCACTGGGAGCATTTGCGGATGGCGGTCCCGATGCTGCTCAACTTAGGTCTTAGTGGGATCCCCTTCTGTGGGACCGACGTGGGTGGGTTTAGTTTTGATTGCAACGGAGAATTACTGGCCAGATGGGTGCAGTTGGGCGTTTTCACCCCTCTTTTCCGCAACCATAGTAATATGTTTACCAGAGACCAGGAACCGTGGGCTTTTGGTGAGAAAATCGAGCAGATCTGCCGGAAATACATAAACTTACGTTATATGTTCCTCCCTTACTTCTATGATTTGTTGTGGCAAGGGGAAAAAACCGGTTTGCCGGTCATGCGTCCGTTATTCTTGCATGATCAGGAGGACGAAGAAACTTACGAATTAAATGACCTGTTCATGGTGGGCGATAGTCTGCTGGTCGCTCCTGTTCTCCAGCAAGGACAAAGATGCCGGGCGGTTTACTTGCCCGCAGGGGAGTGGATTGATTACTGGACCGGAGAAAGGTACAGAGGAAAACAGTATGTGATAAAGAAGACTCCCCTTGATGTTTGTCCAATCTATATTAAGGCCGGCAGTATTATCCCGAACTATCAAGGCCAAAATTATGTGGGCGAGAAAGAGCAATCCGAACTTATTCTCGAGATCTATCCGGGAGAGGGGGATTACACCCATTATCAGGATGACGGGGAAAGTTTTAAGTACCGGGCAGGGGAATATAACCTTTACAGCTTTACGCAGCGCCCGGCCGGGGATAAACTATTGCTTGAGCTTGAAAAGACTAACGCCGGATATGAACGGTCGTATAAAAACTTTATCCTAAAGATCAACGGAATGAAGGCTTCGGGGGTCAAAGCCGATGGCGAAGAGGTGGCTTTCTTGCAAGATAATAGCAGCGTTTTGGTTAAAATTCCGGCTGCCACCAAGCTGGTGGAGGTAAGAGGAGAGTAATGCTTAATATAAAAAACACCTGGCCGGAAGGCAGGTGTTTTTTTATACTTAAGTCATTTTGTTGGATAGGAGCGAACGGAAAAGCGACAAAAAAACTGTTTGTCCCCGGGTTACTTTATCATCTCCACCCGGACGTTCCTGATGTAGATATCGGCGGTTGAGCCCCGGTTACCCATGTTGAACTCCAGTCTTCCGTTGTTGTCGTCCTTTTCGGTCATGGTAAATTCGTAGGTGTAGGTCTGCCAGGCGGTTGTCATGGTCAGCGGGGTATCTTTGAAGTATCTGATCCAGTTTCTGTCGGGCGCTGAAACACACACGATCATGTCGCGGGGGGCGGACGCTCGCGCCGCAAAGGTGATCCGGTATTTCTTCCCCTCGTACATAGGCAGGTTCGCCTGGACCAGTTGGACCGAATAGTCAACCTTGCCTTCGTTCCGGGTTTTAATGATCATCATGCCGTCCTTGATCTCTGCGGTGCCTTCTCCACCCTGGAACAGGAGAAATTTCCAGTTTATCTCGTCGTTCAGATCTTCCGCTTCGGCAAAATCGCCATTGTAGATCAGGTTTCCGTCTTCAAGGGGCGCGCGGAATACTTTTTCAGGTTTTTTGACATTGGTGTCGTAATAAGATTTCTGGTAAACCCTCACATAGTCGATCTCAAATTCAGCCTTGGTAAAATCGGTTGTTTCGTCGGGATTGCCGGGCCAGTCGCCGCCCACTGCCAGGTTTAGTTGAAGGTAGAAATTCTGGTTAAACGGGGCCGGATACGGTTTTTCCACACCGCCCAAAGCGGTATACCAGTCGTTTACGGTATGGATTAGCTCTCCGTCCACATAGAACCGCATCTCCCCCGGTTCCCATTCCAGGGCAAATTCATGGAAGTCATCGGCAAAGGTGGTACCGTCGGTTATCACCTTGAATTTTTGCTGTTGGGCATGGGGGAGGCCATAGTGCACAGTGGCGTAGGCAATGTGCGGCTGATTACCCAAAACTTCCATGATATCAATTTCACCGCACCGGGGCCACGGACCGTACAAGCTTTCTTTGGTCGGCATCATCCAGATGGCCGGCCACAAGCCCTGTCCTGCGGGGACTTTGGCGCTTACCACAACCTTGCCGTACATGAAATCCTTTTTGCCCATGGTGTTTACTTTCCCGGAGGTATAGGAATCTCTTCCGTTTTTTTGCGTCTTGATCGCTTTGAGGACAAGTTTCCCGTCCCTGATAAATATGTTCTCCGCGGACAGCGTGTACTCCTGTAGTTCGTTGTTGGTCCAGCGCGGCGGCCGCGCTTCCATGTTCCAGATCTCCGTATTCAGGCTGTCCCCGTCGAACTCGTCATTCCAAAGGAGATAGTAGCCTTCATACTGCGGCACTGCAATCTCTTTTGCCTGATCAGAGGAATCCGCTTGCTGTTTCGGCGCCGGCGCTGGTTCCAAGGCTTTGGCGTTGTCACTTTCATCATATGGAATGGCTTCATTGGCGCATATGGCCAATGCCGCGAAAACCAGCAACAGGCTGCCGATCAAGGCCAGGACTTTCCGACGCTTTTTCATCACACATACCTCCCTTACTGGCGGATTGGGTCTTAACTTCCAGATTTGTCCTGGCATAAATTTGCCATCCGGTCTTCCAGGATGGGTTTGAGCGTACGCCAGCCCCCATTTAAGTTGCTGACCTTGAAGCCATTTTGCTTTAGGATCCGGGCGGCGATATAGGCTCTTAAGCCGACCTGGCAATAGACGACAATCTCTTTATCTTTGGGCAGTTCATGAAGGCGCTTCCGCAAATCGTTTAAGGGAATATGGAGAGCCCCTTCCAGATGACCGGCTTCCACTTCAATCTTTTCCCGGACATCAAGAAGGACCAAGCCGGGGTTATCATGATCAAGGATTTGCTCCCAGGAGACAGCTTTCATGTCCCCGCGGATTATATTACCCGCCACATACCCAGCGATATTAACCGGGCTTTTGGCCGAAGAATAGGGCGGGGCATAAGCCAGTTCCAGTCTGGCTAAATCGTCAACGGTGCCACCGGTTTTAAGGACCGTGGCCAAGACGTCAATACATTTGTCAACGCTTTGCGCTCCGACGACCTGAGCGCCAAGGATCCTTCCTTCCCGGGTGAAAAGGAGTTTAATCGCCACCGGGCTGGCCCCGGGATAATAGGTGGCGTGGGAAGCCGGGTGGGTAATGGCGACCAGATAATGGGCGCCGCTAGCCTTCAGGGATTCTTCGGTCAGACCGACGGAAGCGGCGGTTAAGCCAAAAACTTTGACGATGGCGGTTCCAATGACCCCCTCATACTGGATGGTCCGGCCGGAGATGGCGTCGGCGGCCAAACGGCCTTGCCGGTTCGCCGGACCGGCGAGGGGGAGATAGGTTTTTTCGCCCGTAATACCACTCTCTACTTCGATGGCGTCACCTACGGCATAGATATTCGGATCGGAGGTTTGCAGGGAGGAATTGACCCGGATTGCCCCATTGACGCCCAACTCCAACCCGGCGGCTTTTGCCAGTTGGGACTGGGGAAGGGTACCAACGGAGACAATAGCTAAATCATAGGGAATTTGTCCTCCGTTGCTAAGGAGCGCCCTAACTTGTCCTTCCCGTCGCTCCACCGCGGAGACGGCAGTGTTCAAATAAAGCTTAATGCCTTGTTTACGCAGGTGGCAGTGGAGGGGCGCGGCCATTTCATAGTCTAAATTCTTCGGGAGCACCCGGGAGGCCAGGTCGACGATGGCCACCTCCAAACCGGCCTCCACCAAGTTTTCGGCAATTTCAAGACCGATGAAGCTGGCTCCGAGCACTAAAGCCTTTTGCGGCCGGTGCTCCAGAAGATAATTTTTAATCCCATCGGTATCGTAGACATTCCGCAGGGTAAAAACGTTCTCCCCTTCGAGGCCGGGGATCTTGGGGCGCAAAGGCGCCGCGCCCGGGGAGAGGAGTAAAATATCATAGGTTTCCGTATAGAGTCTGCCGCTGGCGACCTCTTTAACCTCGACGGTTTTTTCTGTCCGGTTGATTTTCAGTACTTCATGACCGGTCCGGACATCAATATTGTACTGGGTCCGGAGGCGTTGGGGTGTTTGAAGGAAAAGGTCTTCCCGTTCCTTAATGACACCGCCGATGTAGTAGGGTAACCCGCAGTTGGCGTAAGAAATGTAATCTCCCTTTTCCAGGAGAATGATTTCGGCCTTTTCATCAAGCCGTCGCAAGCGGGCAGCGGCGCTGGCGCCACCGGCTACTCCCCCGACAATGACCACTTTTTTCTTCAATCGGTTTCACCTCGATCTAATTTATTCCGGCCTTCCAAGAGCTAAGACCGGGAAAGGATGCTTCCGTTCTTAATTCTTGATAATCATCATAAGATTAGCGACTCTTCCGCTTAATGAAGATGGCTGGCGTAATCCCATGAGTATTATTCGGGAAGGAAGGGGGGAATCCTTTTGGTCCCGGGAGAAACAGAGCGGGCAGTTACCGTATTCAGACCGGAATTATAAACAATTGTCAGCTTTTACGATAGTTAGAAAACAAAATGGATTTTGGTGGAAGGAAAGGATGTTTAAATGTGGAATTTCCTGTTTGTGCAGGAGGCCTGTCTTGAGGGGGGCATGCTCCCGGGTTTTCGCTTGATGGGGTTATGATTGCTCACAAGCGTTTGTGATTCCTTGATAACACGCCTCCAAAGACTGGTAATACCGATTTTTTATATTACGATATTAAAGGGGTGTTGGGCAAATGGAAACACGGGTGGATCAATTTTTTTTGTCGCCAATCTTCAGCGACGGAATGGTTTTCCAACGGGAGACCCCGGTTAAAATTTGGGGGCAAGGAGTGCCGAACAAGGAAGTAAAGGTTTCTTTCCGGGATAAAACCTATACGACAACCGCCGATGACCGGGGAAATTGGTGCGTGGTCTTAGATCCGGCGGCGCCTGGTGGACCCTATACGCTGCAAATCACCCACGGGCCAAAAGAAATAACCATTAACGATATTTTGGTAGGTGATGTTTGGCTCCTGGGGGGCCAGTCCAATATGGAACTGCCCATCAGCCGGACCTTGGACTTATACGAAGAGGAAGTAAAAAACGCCCGGAATCCTTTTATTCGCCAATTTACGGTGCCGATGCGCTATGATTTCCACGGGCCCCGAGCGGAGTTGGCCGCCGGGGAATGGAAAGCCGTCACACCCGAAAATATCTTAGATTTTAGCGCGGCCGGTTACTTTTTCGCCCGGGAAATTTACGAAAAATACAAGCTACCGATCGGTTTGGTGCAAACCGCCGTCGGCGGCACGCCGGTGGAAGCATGGCTGAGCGAAGAAGTGATCCGGAAAATCGGCGGTTATGAGGAGATCCTGGCCCAATGTAAAGACGACCGGTTTGTCCAAGGGACGATCACCAGCGAACAGCAGCAGATGGAAGAGTGGTACCGGCAATTAGACACCGTAGACCAGGGCTGCCAAGGCGGGGTGAAGCTCTGGAGCAAGCCCGATTATGATGACGACGCCTGGCCGGAATTTACTGTGCCCGCATCATGGGAAGGTAGTGAGCTGGAAGCCGTCCACGGGGCGGTCTGGTTCCGGAAGAAGTTTACAGTTCCCGCCGAAATGTTCCGGCATGACGCCCTGTTAAGACTGGGGGCGATTATCGATGCCGATGAGACCTACCTCAACGGTGTGCCGGTGGGGAAGACCGAGTATAAATACCCGCCCCGCAAATATCCGCTGCCGCCGGGGGTTTTGCGCGCCGGTGTCAACACCCTGGCCGTCCGGGTGATTTGTAACCGGAACGTCGGCGGTTTTGTGCAGGATAAACCCTATAGTCTGACGGCCGGTCCCTACACCATCGACCTGGCCGGTCCCTGGAAATATAAGATCGGCGCCGTCATGCCGGTCCTGCCCCAACTTACTTTTTTTCAATACAAACCGACCGGGGTTTATAACGGGATGATTGCGCCCCTGAAGAACTACGCCATCCGAGGGGTCCTTTGGTACCAAGGGGAATCCAATACCCACCGCCCCGAGAACTATCATTTGCTCTTTACCGAGATGATCAAGGAGTGGCGGGCTACTTGGCAACAGGAAGACCTCCCCTTTTTATATGTTCAATTACCGAATTTTCTCGCCGCCTTCGAACAGACGCCCGGCGCCAACTGGGCGCGGCTCCGGGAAGAACAGCGCCGGACCCTTTCCGTTCCCCACACCGGGATGGCTGTCACCATCGATATCGGCGAGTATAATGATTTGCATCCCCAGAATAAGAAAGAGATTGGACGGCGGCTGGCTTTATGCGCCCGCCGGTTGGTCTACAAGGAAGAGCTTGTGGCGCAGGGTCCCTTTTTTAAACAGATGGAGATCAAAGGAGACACCATCGAATTAAGCTTTACGGAGATCGGCGGCGGGCTGGTGGCGAAAGACGGTCCCCTTGGCGGTTTCGAAATCTGTGGGGATGACCGGCAGTTCTATCCGGCTACCGCCGGGATTGTCGGCGATCGGATCCGGGTCTCCTGTCCACAGGTGCAAAAACCCGTTGGTGTCCGGTATGCCTGGGCCGACAATCCAACCACTGCCAACCTTTATAACCGGGAGGGACTGCCGGCTTCACCCTTCGAGGCTTACCTCTAAAAATTGACAGGGAGGAGGAAAAATTATGAACCAAAAGCTCCTGTTCAATGAGGGCTGGGAATTTGCGAAAAGCAGTTTGGACGTGACTGATCCGGCGGGTTTAAGCTTCCAACCGGTGGACCTGCCCCATGACTGGCTGATCGAGGACACTCTCAATCTTTACGAGGATAGTATCGGGTGGTACCGCAAACGATTCCAATGTCCTGCCGCCGAACAGATTCTCCTGGCTTTTGACGGGGTCTATATGGATTCCACCCTATATGTGAACCGGCAAAAGATCGGAGAATGGAAATATGGTTATTCCTCCTTTGAACACGATATTTCCCGGGCGGTGGTGGCCGGGGAAAATGAAATCCTGGTTAAAGTAGTGCACCAGGCGCCCAACAGCCGGTGGTATTCGGGCGCCGGGATTTACCGGAATGTTTGGTTGAAGACGCGTGGACAGAACCGGATTGTCACCAACGGGATCTATGTGTCGACCCGCCGTGTTGATCCGGTCACCGACCGGTGGTTGGTGGAGGTGGAGACCACCTTGGAGATCAAGACCCAGGTGGAACTAACCCAGACCATATTGGCGCCGGGCCAAGTGGTGACCAGCTCGACCCGGGTGATTAGGCCCGATGAAGCCAGTGCGCCCGTCCGGCAAGAGTTATGGGTGGAGAAACCGTTGCGCTGGAGTCCGGACCAGCCCTACCTTTACCGACTGGTGACCCAGTTAAAGGTGGTCCGGGAAGGACAAGCGGGTAAGGACCGGAAGGAAGAAGTGGAGTCCATCACCCAGAATGTGGGGTTCCGTGAAATTATCCTTCACCCGGATCGGGGCTTGCTCCTGAACGGGGAAAGGTTGAAACTCCATGGGACCTGTGAACATCATGATTTAGGAGCTTTAGGCGCCGCTTTTAACAAAACAGCCCTGAAAAGGCGGTTTAAATTACTGAAGGAAATGGGGGTCAATGCCCTCCGCACCGCCCATAATATGCCGGCGCCGGAATTTATGGATCTCGCCGATGAAATGGGTTTTTTGGTCGTTTCGGAAGCCTTTGACATGTGGGAACGGCCGAAGACCCCGTATGATTACGCCCGGTTTTTCAAAGAATGGGTCCAAAAAGATGTGAAAAGTTGGGTGACGCGGGACCGGAACCACCCCTCTTTACTGATGTGGAGTATTGGGAATGAGATCTATGACACCCATGCCGATGAGCGGGGCCAGGAGGTCACCAAGATGCTCATGGCTTTCGTCCGCCGGTATGACCCGAAGGAAAACGCGGCCATTACCATTGGTTCAAACTATATGGCCTGGCCGAATGCGCAAAAATGCGCCGACCTGGTGAAAGTGGCCGGCTATAACTATGGGGAAAAGCTTTACCAAGAGCACCATGCCGCCCATCCCGACTGGGTGATTTATGGGAGCGAGACCGGCTCGGTCGTTCAAAGCCGGGGCGTGTACCATTTCCCCTTGGAAAAAGCGATCTTGACCGATGATGACGGGCAATGTTCGGCCTTGGGGAACAGCAGTGTCAGTTATGGCGCGAAGTCGGCGGAGGCGTGTATCCGGGCGGACCGGGACGCCCCCTTCTCCCTGGGGCATTTTATCTGGTCCGGCTTTGACTATCTGGGCGAACCCAACCCTTACCATACCAAGAACTCCTATTTTGGCCAGTTGGACACCGCCACTTTTAAAAAGGATTCCTATTATATCTACCAGGCGGCCTGGACCGATTATAAAACCAATCCCATGATCCATCTCTTTCCCTATTGGGATTTTAATCCGGGACAAAAAATTGATGTTCGGGTCTGCTCCAATGCGCCCCGGATTGAACTGCAATTGAACGGAAGGACCGTTGGCACCAAGGAGCTTGATCCGGCCATGGGGACACCGCTCCTGGGTTGGTGGCAAATCCCCTATCAAGAAGGGGAACTAAAGGCCATCGCCTATGATGAAAACGGCCGGGTGATCGCGACCGCAGTCCGCCGCTCCTTCAAAGACCCGGCAAAAATTCGGCTCAGGGCCGATAAAGAGAAAATCTGGGCCGACGGGACAGATCTGCTTTTTGTTGAGATCACGATGGAAGACGAAGCGGGGAACCCGGTGGAGAATGCCAGTAACCGGGTGGCCGTCCGGGTGACGGGCGCCGGCCGCTTACTCGGCCTTGATAACGGCGACAGTACCGATTTTGATCAATTTAAGGGTTTAAGCCGGCGGCTATTTAAGGGGAAATTGATGGCGATTATCGGCGCGACCCTGGAGCCGGGGAAGATTCAAGTGGAAGTAACTTCTCCCGGCCTCCCCAGTCAGCGGGCGGAATATGAAGCCCTGCCGGCTCTGGGCCAAACCTTACACGGAATTTCGGCCCGGGCGCGGAACCGGGAGCGCCCTTGTGTGACCGGACGGGAGGAAGAGATCCCGGTCCGGAAGATCGAACTCTGCGTAGACCACCCCGACCGGGTGTTGACCAAGGAAAGAAGGGAGGTTACGGTCCGGGCCCGGTTGTATCCGGCCAATACCTCCTATCCGGAAGTGGAGTGGAAGGTGGTCACCGCCGGGGGGATCGAGACCCCGGTGGCGAAGGTCGCGGCCTCCGGCCATGAAGCACGGGTGACCGCTTTGGGGGACGGCGCCTTCCGCCTCCGTTGTTTAAGCAAGAACGGCACCGGCCAAGTCCGGTTATTTTCGGAATTGGAGTTTGAGGCGGCGGGTATCGGACCGTTGTTTAAAAACCCTTACGAATTTATCTCCGCCGGGCTCTACGATTATAGCCAAGGAGAGGTGGGGAACGGCATCGAGAAAGGGGTGGCCACCAGCCGTGACGGCGAGACCCAAGTCGGTTTCCGGGACCTGGACTTTGGGCCCGAAGGCTCCGATGAGATCACTATTCTCGTCTTTGCTTTAACCGGTGACGAGTATGCCTTGGCGATCTGGGAAGGGATACCGGGGGAAGCGGGCAGTTCTTTACTGGCGGAGGTTACCTACCAGAAGGAGCCCATCTGGAATGTGTACCAAGCGGCCACCTATCGTCTGAATAAACGCTTACGGGGGGTTACTTCCCTTTGTTTTGTGACCCGGCAAAAGATGCACATTAAAGGATTTTCCTTCACCAGGCAGCAGCGGGTGCTCTCCCGGATTGACGCGGCCGCTTGTGACCGGATCTACGGGGATACCTTTACTATCAGGGAGAAGCGGGTGGAAGGGATCGGCAATAATGTCACCCTCGACTTTGGCCAGCTGGATTTTGGGGAGGAAGGGGTGACCCAAATCACCATTTGTGGCCGGTCGCTGCTGGAGAAGAATACAATCCATCTGCGCTTTTCCGGTCCGGACGGTGATTGGGGCCAGATTATCGAGTTTTTACGGGCGCCCTACTATGAAGAACAAGTCTTCCCCCTGGAAAGGATTAGCGGCAAGCAGAAGCTGTCTTTTATCTTCCTCCCGGGGAGCCAATTTGATTTTGGTTGGTTTCGTTTTACGTAACAGGGATAAGAGGAGGCGGACAATTGAACCCCTTTCAATGGTTATGGACTTATCTACGGAAACACAAATTCTATCTGATTTTAGCTTTTAGTTTGGTCATCGTTTTTACCTTAATTAATCTCGTTCCCCCTTACGTCTCCGGGGTTGTTGTCGACCGGGTGATCCTCGGGCGGGAGACGGAACTGCTCTGGTGGTTGATTGTCTTGATTATTGCGGCGACGATGGTGAAAGCCGCCACCCGCTATTTTTACCGTTGGACCTTTGAACGGATCTCCCAGGATGTGGTCTACAACGTCCGGATGAATCTCTACCGGAAACTACAGGAATTAGATTTTGCTTTTTTTGACCGGACCCGCACCGGTGACCTGATGACCAGGATGTCGGGGGATGCCGAAGCGGTCCGCCATTTCATATCCTGGGTGGCTTTTAGTTTGGTGGAGAATATTGCCATCTTCCTGCTCTCGCTGGCGATTCTGTTTTCGATTAATGCCCAATTAACCTTGGCTTTATTGGTTTGTACCCCGGTGATTGGCTTTTTGGCGTTCCGCCTTTCGGTGGCGGTGAAACCGACCTTTTTTGCCATCCGGGAACAACTTTCCCGTCTGAATTCGGTGGTCCAGGAGAACATCAGCGGTAACCGGGTGGTCAAGGCTTTTGCCCGGGAGGAGTACGAGATCGCCAAGTTTGACAAGGAAAATGAGGGGTATAAGA
>JAAYHY010000035.1 GCA_012735135.1 Bacillota bacterium
AAGATTGGGAGACTTCTAGATGCTATATCAGGAAAGATATTCTTCAGCATATCTTAGCCAGGCGCAAAGTAGCTTAGTCCAGTGGGGTCTCGATGGGAAATTGCGAACTATACTTGACACAATCCAACGCACACCATCCACTCCCTTCCTTTTTATTTATATTTTATTATAATTTGGTGAAAATAACAAACGTTTTCGAACCAAAGCAATAAGAAAGCAACCCTTTGCGGTTGCTTTCTTATTGCCTATCAAGCTATAAATGGTACGGTTCACCCCGTAAAATCTTGAATCCCCGGTAAATTTGTTCCAATAAAAGCAAGCGGAATAACTGATGGGGAAAAGTAAGGGCGGAAAAGGAGAGCCGGTCATCGGCCCGGGCGATCACTTCCGAATCAAGTCCGGCTGCCCCGCCAATCACCAGATATACCGTTTTCCCCTCCCTTTCCCGGGCAGCCAGCCAGCGGGCTAAATCTTCGGAAGTAATGACCCGCCCTTGCGGGTCGCATGCGGTCACGAAAGAAGGGGTTTTCAACGTGGCGATAATCTTCTTTCCCTCTTCCAGCTTAGCCCATGCCGGATCCCGCCCAAGGGGAAAATCCGGGACTTCAATAATCTGCAGCTTGGCGTAGGCCTGGAGCCTTTTTTGGTATTCGGCAATTCCTTTCCGGAGATAGTCCTCTTTAATCCTCCCCACTGCGACAATGTTCAAGTGAAGCATCCTTCTTTTACTCCAGCGGTTCGGCGGTAATTTCTACCTTGAACTTCCGGTTCCCCCGGTAAAGATCCATCGTTACCCGGTCACCAGCCTTCAGATCCAAACCGGTAAAGTTGGCGCCTTCCTTAATTTCCTGACCGTTAATGGCCACAATTACATCAC
Organism: Bacillota bacterium; assembly: GCA_012735135.1. Taxonomy (GTDB): domain Bacteria; phylum Bacillota; class UBA4882; order UBA10575; family UBA10575; genus Capillibacterium. The sequence continues at coordinate 878 of JAAYHY010000035.1, forward strand.
CGGCTTTCAGGCCGGCTTTCGCCGCCGGTCCGGTGTAAACCCGGGTGATGAGGAAGCCCTGTTCCACCGGTAGTTTAATCCGGTATCTCTGTTCCAGCAGCTTCTTGTTGGACTCATCAAAGGGCACGTAACTAATGCCGATCGCTCCGGGACGCCGTAATTGCCCTTTAATAATCAAATCCGCGATCTCCCGGGCTTTATCGATGGGAATCGCAAAACCAATACCTTGGGCGTCCTTGATGATGGCTGTATTGATCCCAATGACTTCCCCTCTACTGTTGAGTAAAGGGCCACCCGAATTCCCCGGGTTAATGGAGGCGTCGGTTTGGATCAGATCCCGCAGGGCCGACTTTTCTCCTGTGGCAATACTTCGGTTCACGGCGCTAATCACGCCCGCCGTCACCGTATTCTTTAACCCTTCACCGATGGGATTCCCGATCGCGATGGCCAGTTGCCCCACCCGGAGGTCGGCGGAACTTCCGAATTTGGCCACAGGATAATTGTCTCCTTCAATCTTCAGGACGGCCAAATCGTTGTTGGGATCGGCGCCGACCAGTTTAGCGGGGAACTCCCGGCCATCGCTTAAGACTACAATAATCTCTTCCGCCTTCTCAATCACATGGTAATTGGTGAGGATATGGCCGTCCTGGCGGAAAATCACCCCGGAGCCCAGCCCCTGTACCGGCTGGTACCCGACTAAACCAAAGAAAAAATCTTTCACCTCCACCAGGGTGGTGGTGGTGATCATTACCACGCTAGGTCCCACTCTGTTCACTACTTCAATGGTCGCTTGTTCATAATCGGTAATGATTTGAACCGGCGCCGGTTCTTTCTCCGTTTCTTTTTGGGGTGTCGCCGGTGGCACCACTAAGGCTTGGCCTAAACCGGTAAAACGGACGGCCAATAGAATAAGCATCCCCCCCATAAAGGCTGCGGTCAAGAGTAGAGTAAAAAGGCTAATACGGGAGGATGGGTACTCCCCTCGAAATTTCGGCATTTTTCCACCTCCGGCTCGTTGCCACGGTTTCCCCTGTTTTCCCCTGGGAAAGGTCTGTTTAGGCTTTCCTTTTCAATTATACCCTTTCTTAATCCGGACAATGATTTGCCCACCCGCGAATTCCTCGGCCAAAAGCGCGCGCAGGCCTTGCTCTGCCCCGGGAGATAGCCAGGAGAAAAAATCACCAAATAACAGAAGAGGTTGGCCCTTGCCCGTCCGCCAGACCGTCTTGGCCAGAGCCAGCCGGAAGGCTAGATCCGCCCAAGGCCGCTGGGGAAACACCGCCTCCGCTGTTGTGTACCGGTCTTGGGCCGTTCGCACCATAAACTGTAAAACATCCCCCTCCACGTGGGGGATTAACTGCTGGCACTCCCCTTCCGTCAAGGCGGAAAGGAAGCGGCCGGCCGTAGCGTACATGCTCAGCAAGGCAGAGGTTTCCTCCTTATCCCTAACCGCCAAAACCAAGTTTTCCTCCGCCTTCAGCTGCGCTGCACTATTTTCCCGTTTTGCCAGCAAAAGACGGCGGGTTTCATCGGGCGTAACGCCACCCACTTTTGTCAAGAAGGAAGCCAGCGCTTCTTCGGCCTGCTTCCTCCGGACTTTCCACTCGGCTAAACGTTTTACTTTTGATTGGACGGTCTCCAAATCTTCGGCCCCGGTCAGGGCTAAAAGGCGCTCCCTTTGCCGCCGGAGTTCTTCCTCCTTTTGCCTAAGCCGCGCCAATTCGACCTGGGGATCGCCGTTCTTTCTTTTAAAAAGGGGGGGCCGTTCCAAACGGGCCAAGTCGTCCCGGTACTGGTCCAAGAGCTTTTTTTCCTGTAAAAACTCCTCCGGTTTTTTATTTTTCAACAAAAACCGTAACTCTTCGCGGAGCTGTGCTAATGCTTCCAACAAAATACCCATTCGCTGCTTAATCTCGGCTTCTTTCTCTTTACTACCGATGCGCAGCCAATAGCCCTTCCGGTCCAACTGGGCCAAGGCTTCTTCTTCCCTTTGCAAGCATTCACTCAGTTCGGCCCTGCGCTTTAATAAGCGGCCCACCTTTTCCTCAATTTCGTCCGTATAAAGCAGCGGATCAAAGGCGGCAATTTTCTGGCGTAAAGAGGCCACGGCCTTTTCCAGAATCGCCCTGGTCTCTAAATCTTCCCGTAATTTTTCTTCATAGAAGCTTTTCTCCAAGGCCACGGCGGTATATTCCCGCGCCGTGAGGGCCAATAAATCTTCTCCTTCCGGCGAGAGAAACTTTTCATAATCCCTGTATTTCGCTTCCTCCGCCCGGAGCCGCGCCACTTCTGCCTGGTAATAATTCAGTTGGGCAAGGAGTTGATCGATGGCGGCCAGTTCTTCCTCCAGTTTACGCCGGTGGTCTCCTTTTTCAGGGGCGGATCGGATTAATAATTCGGGAAAACCTTCGTTGGACCTTAACTTCCGGACATGCTCCCGCACCAGCGGAGCATTTTGATCCAAGCGGAGGTAGTCTTTTTGGAAAAAGGCAATCACCTGGAAATCCAAAGGGTTGATGAGCCCGATCTCCTTAAAAAGGAGATCCATCAAGACCATCGGGGACATGGAGAGGAGGCTTCGCTCTTCCAATTTGAAGATCTCAAAAGTTTCTTGGGCAAAATGACGGCCCAGTAAAAACTGGCCGTCGGCGGTCTCTACAACCATGGCCGCCCGGTAGTCGTCCTCCCCCTGCCTCGGGGTAAACCGCTCTTTTTTTGACCAGTGGGGAGGCGGGAAACCGAACAAGAGCGCCATGATCACTTCGTTCACCGTTTCCTCCCTTTCTTCCTCAAGAAAGGGGAGTTCGGTCCAGAACGGACGAAAAGCATATTCCCAATCACGTAAGTTGCCAAAACCTTTCACCATCAGTTTTTTGATGCGCAAAGCCTCACCCCGCTATTCGCCGTCCTCGCCTTCTTCATTCTTACCGACCACCCGCGCCACTGCGACAATCCGGTCGTTCTCTTCCAGATGCATTAGTTTGACGCCTTGTGTATTCCGGCCCATCGAAGTAATATCACTGACCGTCACCCGGATAATCAACCCGCTGGCGTTGATCAGCATCAGTTCGTGCTCGGGGTAAACCACACCCCCGCCGATAACCTCTCCGGTTTTCGCCGTCTGGTTCAAGGTTTTAATTCCTATCCCGCCCCGGGATTGGACCCGGTATTGATCAAAGGGGGTTCGTTTCCCGTAACCTTGTTCGGTAATGACCAAAAGTTCGGCATCGCTCCGGAGAACATCCATCCCAACTACCCGGTCCCCTTCCCGAAGGCTTATCCCTTTCACCCCCCGGGCGTTCCGGCCCATCGGTCTAATCTCCGTCTCATGACAACGAAGGGCTTGCCCTTTGCGGGTAAAGATGATAATCTCCCGGGTCCCGTCGGTGAGCCGCACATTAATCAACTCATCGCCCTCATCAAGGACGATCCCGATCAACCCGCTTCGCCGGTTATTGGCAAACTGGTCAAGGGGGGTCTTTTTCATCACGCCTTTTTCCGTACACATCAGGAGGAATTGGTCTTCCCGGAACTCCTTCACCGGAATATAGGTGTTGATCCTCTCCTCCGGATCCAGAGGAAGCAGGTTAACGATGGCCATCCCCCGGGCCTGCCGTGAAGCTTCGGGAATATCAAAGCCGCGGAGTTGGTAGACCCGGCCCCGGTTGGTAAAGAACAAGACGTTATCATGGGTGGAAGTAATAAAGAGATGTTCGACAAAATCCTCTTCCTTGGTGCTAATCCCGGTAATCCCTTTTCCGCCCCGCCGCTGACTCTTGTAAGTATTGATCGGCAGCCGTTTAATGTAGCCGCTATGGGTGATTGTCACCACTATATCCTCATCAGCGATCAGGTCTTCAATGGAGATCTCCTCCTCGTTCCGGGCAATCTCCGTCCGCCGCGGGTCGCCATATTTCTCCTTGATCGCCAACAATTCGGCTTTAACCACGCCCATAATCTTGGCCGGATCGGCCAGCAACTCCCGGTAATAACCGATGGTCTTCTGCAACTGGGCGTATTCTTCCTCCAGTTTTTCCCGTTGTAAACCGGTCAGACTCTGGAGGCGCATATCCAAGATGGCCTGCGCTTGCCGTTCGGATAAACCAAACTTACTCATCAGGCCTTCCCGGGCAATCTCCGTCGTCCGGGAGGACCGGATTAGTTTGATGACCGCATCAATGTGGTCTAAGGCGATCCGTAGACCTTCAACGATATGGGCACGCTCTTCAGCTTTGTCTAAATCAAACTGGGTCCGGCGGGTAATGATCTCCTTTTGGTGTTCCAGGTAGTGTCCGATCAGATCCCTTAGCCCAAGAACCCGTGGTTCGTTATTGACCAGGACGAGCATGATCACGCCGAACGTATCTTGAAGTTGGGTATGTTTATACAGTTGGTTCAGGAGGACATTAGGGTTGGTATCCCGTTTTAATTCAATAACAATCCGCATTCCGGAGCGGTCCGACTCATCCCGGAGATCGGTAATCCCTTCGATCTCCTTATTCCTGACCAGATCGGCAATTTTCTCAATGAGTCTGGCTTTATTCACCTGATAAGGAAGTTCATTGACGATAATTTGGCTCTTTCCATTGCTAAGGGTTTCAATCTTTGTTCTAGCCCGGACCTTAATGCTGCCCCGTCCAGTAAGATAGGCGTCGCGGATCCCGTCTTTTCCTAAAATAATTCCCCCGGTGGGAAAGTCCGGTCCTTTAACGATCTTCATTAAGGCTTCCGTGTCCGCCTCCGGATCATCAATCAACAAGATCGCCCCGTCAATAATCTCCCCCAAATTATGGGGGGGGATATTGGTGGCCATCCCGACTGCAATCCCTGCCGCGCCGTTTACCAGTAAATTCGGGAAGCGGGAAGGCAAAACCGCCGGTTCTTCCAGACTGCCGTCGAAATTGGGAAGAAAATCCACGGTCTTTTTCTCAATATCCGATAACATTTCCACGGCCAGTTTGGAGAGGCGAACTTCCGTATAACGCATTGCCGCCGGCGGATCGCCGTCCACCGAGCCAAAGTTCCCGTGCCCGTCGACCAACGGATAGCGGTAAGAAAAATCTTGGGCCATCCGGACGATAGAATCATAAATCGCCGCGTCGCCGTGGGGATGATAGCGACCCATCACATCCCCCACGATCCTGGCGGATTTTTTATGGGGTTTATCCGGAGTCGTTCCCGACTCATACATCCCATAAAGGATACGCCGGTGCACCGGCTTCAGTCCATCCCGGACATCAGGAAGCGCCCGGCCCACAATAACGCTCATGGCGTAACTCAGGTAGGAGCGTTTCATCTCATGCTCAATTTTAATTGGAATCACTTTTCCGTCGGTTATTTCTGCCAAAATTCTCCCTCCATTGGATCCGTCTTCTTTACCGAGGGAATTGCATAATTGCCAAGCAATCGCTCACGCCGGCTTCCACTCCGCCGGCACAAGCCAGTGCAGTAATGAAAAGCAAGTCTTACATGAAAAATACATTCTTCCCTTTCGCTTACCCCAGCTTGCCGGGGCGGGCAACTACCTACATTATCCGCTATGCAATTCCATTACCGGCTTGAGTTTCTACCCTGCCGTTTAGATATCCAAGTTCACTACCTCCCGGGCATGGGCATGAATAAATTCCCGTCGGGGTTCAACTTTATCCCCCATCAAAGTGGAGAAGATCTCATCGGCCGCCACGGCATCTTCCAGCGAGACCCGGAGCAAAGTCCGGCTCTCCGGATTCATCGTCGTCTCGGCCAGTTGTTCCGCGTTCATCTCACCAAGACCTTTATACCTTTGGATGACAACCCCCTGCCGTCCATTGGCTTCCAGAAAAGCCTCCAGTTCCTCTTCGGAGTAACAATACTGCTGTATTTTCCCTTTTTTTGCTAAAAATAGCGGAGGCATCCCAATATAGACATGACCGTTTTCAATCAAAGGAGTCATATAGCGGTAAAAAAAGGTCAAGAGTAAAGTCCGGATATGAGCGCCATCGACATCCGCATCGGTCATGGAGATAATCTTATGGTAGCGGAGTTTAGAAAGGTCAAAGTCCTCCCCAATCCCCGAACCAATCGCCGTAATCATCGCCTTAATCTCTTCATTGTTTAGGATCCGGTCCAAACGCGCTTTTTCCACGTTTAAGATTTTTCCGCGTAAAGGAAGAATCGCCTGGAATCTCCGGTCCCGGGCTTGTTTGGCTGAGCCGCCGGCGGAGTCCCCCTCCACCAAATACAACTCACATAATTCGGGTTCTTTAAAAGTACAATCCGCCAGCTTTCCCGGGAGAGAGGAGACCTCTAAAGCATTTTTCCGCCGGGTTAACTCCCGGGCTTTCCGCGCCGCCTCCCGCGCGCGACTGGCCATCAGGCATTTTTCAACAATCACCCGGGCAACGGGAGGATTCTCCTCCAGATATTCCGAAAAGTCTTCGTAAACAACAGATTCGACGATCCCCTTCATCTCACTGTTGCCCAGTTTTGGTTTGGTCTGCCCTTCAAACTGGGGGGCTCGGAGTTTAACACTGATAATTGCCGTTAATCCTTCCCGGACATCATCGCCCGAGAGATTACTCTCGTTTTCTTTGATCAGATTATGTTTCCGTCCATAGTCATTAATGGAACGGGTTAAAGCGGAACGGAAACCGGAAAGATGGGAGCCGCCTTCCTGGGTATTAATATTATTGGCAAAGGAATATACATTCTCCACATAACCATCGTTATACTGGAGAGCAACTTCCACCAGGGTGGTCTCGATTTTTCTGTGGATGTAGATCACATCTTTAAACAGGGGAGTTTTCGCCCGGTTTAGGTGCTCCACAAAAGAAACGATCCCGCCTTCATAATGGAAAGAATGCTTGATCCCGACCCGCTCATCATGGAGATTGATCTTTAACCCCCGGGTCAGGAAAGCTAATTCCCGCAGCCGGTGGGCAAGGGTATCTAAATCAAACTCACATTTTTCAAAGATCTCCGGATCCGGTTTAAAGGTAACCTTAGTCCCCGTCCCCGTTGCATCCCCGATCACTTTTACTTCCGTTTGGGGTTTGCCCCGTTCGTACCTTTGGTAATAGATCTTACCGTTCCGCCGGACCTCCACTTCCAACCACAGCGAAAGGGCATTCACCACCGAAACCCCAACCCCATGCAAGCCCCCGGAGATCGGATAATGGTCGCCCCCAAACTTACCGCCGGCATGGAGCTTCGTCATTACCACCTGTAGAGCGGAGACTTTTTCTTTCGGGTGAATATCGACGGGGATCCCGGTCCCGTTATCCGCGATCGAAACCGCCCCGTCTGGCCGGAGGGTAACATCAATCTGATCGCAGTAACCGGCCATCGCTTCATCGATACTATTATCCACAACCTCGTAAACCAAATGATGAAGCCCCCGTTCACCGGTGCTCCCAATATACATACTTGGGCGTTTCCGTACGGCTTCGAGTCCCTCCAAAACCTGGATCTGTTCCGCATTATAAACATTGGTTTTTTGCTCGTTCACCAAAATACCTCCCTAAAATCCCTACAGCATGGCCCTTTGGTTCAGTCTTTTCCGCAACGTTAACGAGGAAATCGGCGATAAAATAATGTTCTGATCGGTGTAAATCGCCGACTTCGGCCTTCCCTCGGCAATATCAACCACTTCTTTTCCTGTTTTCTGCTGTCGCTGAAGCCAGTTTTCCAGTGACGCCTGGCCTTCTAAATTCTCAACCGCTATTAACTCTGCGGTATTGATAATCACCGTCCCACCTAAATGTAAATACATCCGTCTCCCCCTTTCCCATCCTCCGCTTAGGATCTACTTTTCCACCTTTCGTGGGCATAATAAAAACTGGTAAACGCCTGCTTAAGATCGGGGTCGGGGATACTTACAATCTCCGCCGGAAGGGAAAGCGCTGGAACGGAGGAGGACTTACTATTATTTTCCCTTTTTTTTGGATAAACATCAACCCCGGAGAGCGCCCCAACAGTGATTCTGACCCCACGGATATTTTCTTTCCCCAAGAATCGGCGGTATTTATTAATAATCTCTTTTTTAAAAAAAGTCAAGTTATATGCTAAAGCCGGATCGGGTGTTTTTACCCATAAAATTCCGTTTTTGACCTGGCTTACCTCAGTTTTTTCTTTTAATGCCTCACCAATCACGCGTGGCCAATAGTAGGAGGCCAACCCCGTTTGCAACAGGGAGCTTCGTGACCAGTTTGTCATAAAACCCTCAATGATCTGAGCTAAGGATGCCACCTTACTCATTACTGATCACTCCCCCTTCAACCAAAAAGGTTTTGCGCGGGCCACCGAAGGCGTGCTCTATTTTTAACTCCGTTGTACTGATCACTGTCTGGGCGCCAGCCGTCAACAACTGAAGGAGTTCTTGTTTTCGCTCACTGTCAAATTCGGAAAAAACATCATCCAAAAGCAAGAGGGGGGCTGTTCCCTGCGTCTTGGCGATCAAATCAACCATGGCCAGTTTCAAAGCCAACGCTGCCGTTCGTTGCTGACCTTGAGAACCATAGACCCGTAATTCCCACCGGTCATTCAATAAAATTTGCAAATCATCCCGGTGGGGACCAACCAAAGTATATCCGTACCGAAGCTCAACGCCGTTCTTCTGCCGTAACGCGCGCCCAAAACCGGCCTTAATCGCTTCCAAATCCAACTCCGCCGCCGGATCGTCGTTGCCTTTATAAAGGCAACGGAGGGTCTCCTGTTCGTTACTCATCACCTGATGATAATGGTTAAGCCATTGACTAATCTCCGCCAAAGCTTGACGCCGGTAAAGGATCACCCGGCTTCCTGTTTCGACCAGACGGTCGGTCCAAACCTCCAATTGGTTAAGATCGCGGGCCCCTTCTTTAAACCTTTTTAACAAAGCATTTCTTTGGTATAACGCCCGGTAAAAAAGGAGGTACACCTCCCGGTAGCCCGGATAAGCCTGCGCCAGATATAAATCCAGGAATTCCCGGCGTTTTTCCGGACCGCCCTTCACGATCTGGAGATCATCGGGGGTAAAGATGACCGTCCGGACCCGTCCGAACAACTCGCGTTTACTCTTGTACGGCACTCCGTTGACTTTGACAACCACCCGGTTACGCCCGTTGCCGACCTCAAGGGTAAGGCCTTCGTCCTCCCCTTGGAACTCTCCTTTCAGATAAAAGCCCTCGGCGGATTCTTTAATCAAATCCTCGTCCCGCCTGGTCCGAAAAGACCGGCCTAAAGTTAGAAAAGCAATGGCTTCCAAAAAATTGGTTTTGCCTTGGCCATTCTTTCCCCACAAAATATTGAGGTGGGGGGATAATTCCACTTCCGCCGTGGCATAGTTGCGAAAATTAATGATTTTGATCTTTTCTAGATACACTTTCTTCTCCCTTAACCCGCACCCGCCGGCCGGTTCCGTCGGGCAGCGTCACCCAATCCCCATCCTTGAGTTGACAACCCCGGCGCTGTTCCGTCCGGCCGTTCACTTTCACCATTCCCGCTTGGATCAGTCTTTTGGCCTCGCCGCCGGTCATCACCAGACCGGCTAATTTTAAAAACTGAGCCAAACGGATCGCCCCTTGGACAACAATTTCTTCCATGTTTCCTCCTTAATAATTCAGGCGCAACGGCATCAATACGTAGGTATATGCCTTGTCCTCCTTCACCTGCATCACCGAAGCCTTCATCCCGTTGGAAAGTCGAAAAACAATCTCTTCCTCGCTGTCTACCACTTTTAAAAAGTCGATCAGATATTGGGCATTAAACCCAATCTCAAAAGGCTCGGCCGAAAAAGAACAGCTTACTTCTTCAACAAACTGGCCTAACTCCGGATCCGAAGCGAAGATCGTCAAAAGATCGGGAGTAAAGCTTAATTTCACCGCTCTATCAATAAGTAAACTCCGGGTTAGGGCATTGGTCAGGGTCGTGCGGTTGAAGCGGGCTTCACCGTCAAAACTTTCCGGAATTACCTGTTCATACCGGGGAAATTGGGCATTGATTAACCGCGTATAGTAAATTATCCCGTTCCCGGCCGCATATAACTGCCGGTTAATTAAAAAGAAAATAATCTCCCTTTCCGGATCGTTACCAAAGATCGTTGCCATTTCCTTCAAGGATTTTACCGGAACCAGAAAACTGTCCTCACTGTTCCCGTTGATCTTTAAGTCTTTAATTACTAAGCGGTTAATATCCGTCGCCACTAACCTTAAGGATTCCGGTTTTATTTCCCATAAAACACTGGAGAGGAAGGGACGGGAATCATTGGGGGCTGTTGCGTAAATACTTTGCCGGACCGCTTCTTCAAACATGGCAGCAGGGAGGGAAAAGAGGGGAGCCTGTCCGGGGGCTTCCGTCTGTTCTTCGGTGTAAAGATAAACCGTTTTTAAACCGTCCGGCACCGCCGGGTATTCTTCGGCCGGTAAGATATTTAAAGTAAAAAAGGTGTTAGCCGCTTTAATACCAAATGTTCTTCCTTCTTCAGTGATCCCCATCTCAATCCGGCCCGGTGGTAGATGACGAATGACATCGTAAAAAGTCCGGCCACCAAGGACTACCCGTCCGGGGGTGATAATCGTCACCCCGGGGACTTTGATTTCGATCCCATTCTCTAGATCACTGCCAAAACAGAATAATTGGTCATTTCTTGTTTCTAAGACTATACCATTTAGCGCCGGTATACTGGTTTTGGTAGGTAAGACCCGGGTTGCCAACTGTAAAGACCGGACCAGTTCTTCTTGGAAACAAAGTAGTTTCATCCTTTTGACCTCCTAATAATTTAGGATTGGGATATACACAAGAACGAATAAGATAAGAAAAATTATTTATTAAGATCGATCTAGCCGTAGTAATAGTATACCAGAATATGTGGATAAATCCTTTCAGTCCTGTTTTAATCGGTTTTTTTCGGAAAAAGAAGTTGTGGATAGAAAAGGGTGTTATTAACATCTCCCCCTTATCAACAGGGAGAAACAGCTTGTGGATAAAAAAGAACACAGGTTTTCCCCAGGCTGTGAACAGCTTTACCCCCAAGATCGATGAGGATTTTTTACTTTAGTTGCTGGGTTAATTCCTTTATCATCTGATTAATTTGGAGATCATTTTCGATAAATTCTTTAATTTTATCATACGCGTGAATCACCGTAGTGTGGTCCCGGCCACCAAATTCTTCACCGATTTTTGGTAGGGAAGCATCGGTAATTTCCCGCGCAAGATACATGGCGATTTGCCGGGGTAAGGTGATATTTTGGGTCCGTCGTTTCGATTTTAAATCTTCAACCGTAAGGTGGAAATACTCGGCAACGACCTGCTGGATCCGGGGGATCGTTATTCTGGCTGCTTGTTGGCTGGGGATAATATCCTTCAAAACCTCTTCCGCCAGTTCAATAGTTATTTCCCGTTTTGTTAAGGAAGCGTAAGCAATGACCCGGATAAGCGCTCCTTCTAATTCCCGAATATTGGAGTTGATTAGATTCGCAATATAAACCATAACGTCGTTTGGGAGTTTCCAGCCTTCAGCTACTGCCTTTTTACGAAGAATGGCAATCCGGGTTTCCAGATCCGGCGCTTGAATATCGGTGATCAATCCCCATTCGAAACGGGAACGGAGGCGGTCTTCGAGCGTAGGGATCTCCTTCGGCGGACGGTCGCTGGAGATAACAATTTGTTTACTGGCTTCATGTAAGGCATTAAAGGTGTGGAAGAATTCCTCTTGTGTACTTTCTTTTCCTGCTAAAAACTGGATATCGTCAATCAGTAAAAGATCAACGGTCCGGTATTTCCCCCGGAAACTAGGGGTTTTATTTTTTTGGATGGCATTAATCAGTTCATTGGTGAATTTTTCCGAAGAAACATAGACGACCTTACAGTGGGGATTATTTTCAATTACAAAATGGCCGATCGCTTGCATCAGATGGGTTTTGCCCAGACCGACCCCTCCATAGATAAATAAGGGATTATAAGCGCGGGCCGGCGCCTCGGCTACGGCCAACGAAGCGGCATGGGCAAAACGGTTACTATCACCCACCACAAAAGATTCAAAGGTATACTTCGGATTAAGATTGAGCATATTTTCTTCGGTGGCCAAATTTCCCGGTAAAACCGGAACGGCTTGTCCTTCCGCCGTAGGGCGTTGCGGGATCACAAATTTTAGTTGGATATCGTCGGGGATATACTTAAGTAGGGTCTCTTTAATTGTGGATACATATCTACTTTCCAAAAGATCACGGGCAAATTCATTAGGGACCTCAATATATAAAGTGTTATCCTCAAACTTCCAAGGTTTGGTCGGTTTTAGCCAGGTTTCAAAGCTTGGTTTGGTCATTTGCGGTTCCATATCTTCTTGCACCCGACACCATAAAGTTTCCATTTCTTCCAGGGTCATGCCAAAAACCACCTTTCAAGCAGATGAACAGCGTCAAAAATCCACAACTTATCCACAACTTGTGTATAAAATGTGGGTAACTATGAGGATAAGAACGGGGAAAAGAGAAAAAACAGGCCTTTACCAACAGTAACCAAAAGCAACATAAAAAGATAAAGCATGGTCTGAAGTGTGCTCTTGAAAAAAATAAGTTATCAACATTATCCCCAAGAAAAAAAGGAGAATTGTGGATAAACTAAGACGCGATGATTATGATACCAAATTATTGTGGCTTTGACAAACCCGCTTTACTCCCGCAAAGCGCAGAAAAACAGAAATCTATGGGAAATGTTCGGGAAAAAACTTCACCAAGGAAGGATTTGTGGATAACTTTCCCGCGGAAATATTGACAACCGGAAAGGAGCTATTTATAATAAACTCAAAAACAAGGAAGCCCAAAGCGAGGTGAGATCGATGAAGAGAACTTTTCAACCTAATAACCGGAAACGGAAAAGAACGATTGGTTTTTTAGTGCGCATGTCTACCCGCGGTGGGCGACAAGTGATTAAAAGGCGGCGGGCCAAGGGAAGAAAGGTTTTATCAGCCTAAAAAATGAAAGCTTTTCAAAGTTTGAAAAAAAATTGGGAATTTCAAGAGGCCTTTAAAAAAGGGCATTCTTATTATAATTCCTTTTTAGTGCTTTATGTTTATCCTTTACCGGAGGAAAAGAACCAACTAAAAGTAGCTTTTTGTGCCGGTAAAAAACTGGGTTCCGCCGTCCGTCGCAACCGGATTAAAAGACAAATGAAACATGCTTTCCTTGCCCTTCAGGACCAGGTGAAAAAGGGATTTTCGCTCATAATTATCGCACGCGGCCGGGCGGAAGAACTGGATTATGAAAGCATAAGCCATTCCCTCCGGGATCTTTTAGGCAAGGCCGGTCTTCTTCGGGTAAGATGTTAAAAAAGATCGCCGTCGGGATCATCCGTTTTTACCAACACTATCTTTCCCCGTTGAAACCTGCGGCCTACCGGTGCCGTTTTTATCCCAGTTGCTCTCAGTATGCCATCGAAGCGATTGAGCGTTTTGGGTTCGGAAAAGGTTTTATCCTTAGCCTTTTCCGCCTTGCTTCATGCCATCCCTGGGGCCATGGAGGTGTACAGCCTGTCCCGGAAGAATGGCCTGGCTGGAAAAGGATACTTTGTCGTAAAAGGGGCTAAAGGCCCCTTTCTTCTTATCCTCATCCATGGGTAATAAATTACGGAAGATGTGAGAAAATACGGAAGAGGATTTCCTTGGTAGAGGGAGAATATTTTGATGGAGCGCGCATCGCCAGAGATGTCACAACCTAAAAAAGAGAAAGGTGTGGAATATTAACTTATGATCTCTTCAATCTTGGCCACAATTATGACCTTTTTCCATAACACCCTCGGGGTGGGATGGGGAACTGCAATTATTTTTTTAACCCTTGTCGTTAAAATTGTTTTATTCCCCTTTACCCTCAGCCAAATTAAATCGGCGGAAGGAATGAAAAAGATCCAGCCGGAAATCCAGAAGATTCAAGCCAAGTATAAGAATAACCCGGAAGAGCAACAACGCAAAATGATGGAATTATATCAAAAGAATAAAGTTAACCCGCTGGGCGGCTGTTTACCCCTTCTTTTACAGTTGCCTGTTTTGTGGGCTTTATTTGGTCTTTTAAACTCACCGGAAAAATATAATATTGATTTTTCCAATGCGGTTTTTTTAACGATGGATTTGACCAAAAGTCATAGCTATTGGTTGTTAGCTGTTATTTCGGGCCTAACCTCTTTCATACAACAGAAGATGACTACGGTTTCGATGGCTGATTCTTCCCAAAGTACGTTTTTATATATCATGCCTGTCTTTATGGGCTGGATCACCTATACCCTTAAAGCCGGGGTTGGTCTTTACTGGGTTGCCAGCACGGTAATCGGGATCGTTCAACAATGGATTATTACCCGCTTTTTTCTTAAAGAGGAAATGGAAGAAACAAAGCTAAAATAAGGAATGTAAATAAATTCCGCTCTTCCAAGGAGGTTTAACATAATGAAATCAGTGGAGATCGTGGCGAAAACAAAAGAGGAAGCCCTGGAACTAGCGTTAAAAGAATTAAATGTGGATGAAAGCAAGGTCAAAGTAGAGGTTTTAGAAGAAACCTCGAGTAAAGGATTTCTAGGCTTTTTAAACGTTAATAAGGTTAAAGTCCGGGTCACGGTTAAAGAAGAAATCGCCCAGAAAGCAGTCCGTTTTTTGCGGGAAATACTGGTAAACATGGGGATCTTTGCTCAGGTGGAGATGTTTAAACGTCCTGGTTACGTGATGCTTAATATAAACGGCGATGACCTTGGCCAATTGATCGGAAGGCATGGACAGACTCTAAATGCCCTGCAGTATTTGGTCAATTTGGCGGTCCATAAGGATAGCGACGAAGAAGACCGGATCATTATTGATGTGGCCGGTTACCGGAAACGCCGGGAAGAAAATCTGCGGAGACTGGCCTTGTCCACGGCGGAACGGGTGAAAAGAAAAGGAAAGAGAGAGATTCTTAACCCCATGTCCCCCCAGGAACGAAGGATCATCCACCTAGCCCTCCAGAATAATAAAGAGGTGGTCACCCACAGTGAAGGAGAGGATCCCTACCGGCGGGTAATTATCTCCCCCCGGAATAGCACCACGAATTAGCACGTGCCTTGCGGCACGTATTATTTTGCAGGGAAGAAAGATAATAAAGGCAAATTTTCTTTATAAACAGGATAAAGGATCTGGCCATGAAAACAACCGAGACGATTGCGGCGATTGCTACTCCCCCTGGTGAAGGGGGGATTGGGATCATCAGAATTAGCGGCGATGAAGCGTTACTGGTAGGAACGAAGATCCTGCGTCATCCGTCGGGAAAGCCAATTAAATCCTGGCCGGAACGGAAAGTTCGCTTGGGCTATGTGGTCTCCCCGGATGGCGAAAGGGTAGATGAGGTAATCTTTTTTTATTTTAAAAAGAACCACAGTTATACTGGGGAAGACGTCTTAGAGATCCAAGGCCACGGCGGTTACCAAAATCTTAAGAAAATATTAACCCTTGTATTAAAAGCCGGCGCCCGCTTGGCCGAACCCGGCGAGTTTACCAAAAGGGCTTTTTTAAACGGCCGTATCGATTTGGCCCAGGCCGAGGCCGTCATTGACCTTATTCGGGCGCGGACCGATCTGGCGCAACAAGCCGCTTTTAAACAACTGCAAGGGGATCTTTCCCAGATCCTTAAGGAGCAGGAGAATAGTCTAATGGAACTTTTGGTTCCGATCGAAGCGGCCCTGGACTTTCCTGAAGATGAGATTCCCGACCTGGAAAGGGCCCGGGCTTTAGAGCAGATCCATGAGGTTCGCCGCGCTCTAGAGCAATTGCTGGCCCAAGCGGACCGGGGAATTCTTCTCCGGGATGCCGCCTCCGTAGTGATTGTTGGCCGCCCCAATGTGGGTAAATCAAGTTTGCTCAACCAATTGTTAGGGGAAGAAAGAGCGATTGTCACCCCGCTTCCGGGAACAACCCGTGATTTTGTTTCGGAGATTATTGATCTGGAAGGTGTCCCGGTCCGTCTGATTGATACGGCCGGGATTCGGCCTATAAACGATCCGGTGGAAAAAGCCGGGGTGGAAAAAGCCCGGCAGTTAATGGCAGAGGCCGATTTAATTGTGGTTCTTTTTGATGCCGCGACCCCATTGACTCCGGAAGATCAGGAACTGATCGCTTTTTTACAAGCAAAGAACCCGTTGGTGGTTTTAAATAAGACCGACTTACCGGTAAAATTACAGGTTGAAACATTGCAAACCGCTTTCCCCCAAGCGAAAATCAGATTTATTTCGGCTTTGAGCGGGGAAGGGATTCAGGAGCTAAAAGCAGAAATCCGTGCGGAGCTAATGGGAACCGCCGGACGGGAAGAACAACCGGTCCTGGTGACCAAGGTCCGTCATAAAGAGGCATTAAGCGAGGCCATCGAATGTTTAAATTTGGTGGAAGAAGGATTGGCGGAAGCCGGGAGTGAAGATCTGTTAGCCCTTAACCTGAGGGCGGCTTTGGAAGCCTTAGGAAAGATTACTGGCCGGTCGGTGTCGGCGGAGATAATCGAAGAGATCTTTTCCCAGTTCTGTATCGGGAAATAGGGTGAGAAGAATGCAGCATAGTTTTGATGTGGCGGTAATCGGGGCGGGTCATGCCGGTTGTGAAGCAGCCAATGCCACCGCCAAAATGGGTTTTCGAACACTATTATTAACCATTAATTTTAACAATATTGCCTTTATGCCCTGTAACCCTTCGGTGGGCGGACCCGGCAAGGGGAACCTGGTCCGGGAGGTGGATGCCCTTGGTGGGTTAATCGGACGGAATACGGACCTTGCCCATTTGCAAATCCGGGCTTTAAACACCAATAAAGGACCGGCTGTCCGGGCTTTACGCGCCCAAACCGATAAACAATTATATCAACGGTTGATGCAGAATTATCTGGAGCGGCAACCGTTAATCAGTATCCGTCAAGGGGAAGTTATTGCTCTTGACCGGATTAAAGACCACTGGCGGTTAACCTTAAGTACAGGGGTTAAATATGAAGTAGCCGCCGTCGTGATTGCCACCGGTACTTTTCTTCGCGGTAAGGTACACATTGGCCAATTGTCCTTTCCTTCCGGACCACAAGGACAGCACCCGGCCATCGCCTTTGGAGAATATTTGGAAACCCTCGGCGTTAAATTTAAGCGCTTTAAAACCGGAACTCCGGCCCGGGTACGCCGACGATCGCTGAATTTTGCGGCAATGATCGAACAACCTGGGGACCACCTAGCTTATGGTTTTTCCCACTGGGTACCTTGGGCCCCCCGGGAACCCGTTTCCTGTTGGCTGACTTATACCAATGAGCAAACCCATGAAATTATTAGAAAAAATTTACATTTAGCGCCCATGTATTGTGGGGCAATCACCGGGATTGGCACCCGGTACTGTCCGGCCATTGAGAATAAAGTAGTCAACTTCCCCCACCGGGAACGGCATCAAGTCTTTATTGAACCGGAAGGTTTAAACACCGATGAAATGTACGTTGCCGGCCTTTCCAGCAGTTTACCGGAGGAGATTCAAGACCAGTTTTTAAGGACCGTTCCCGGCTTGGAAGAAGTGGAGATTGTCCGGCCCGGATACGCCATTGAGTACGATGTGATTGCTCCGGAGCAACTTTCCGCATCACTACAAATCCGGGAGTGGCCGGGTGTCTTTTCTGCCGGCCAGATTAATGGGACTTCCGGTTATGAGGAAGCAGCGGCACAGGGTATTATAGCAGGTATTAATGCCGGCTTATATTTAAAAGGGGAGTCGCCGTTTGTTTTACGCCGGGATGAAGCTTACATTGGGGTTTTAATTGATGATCTGGTCACGAAAGAAAATAATGAACCTTACCGGATTATGACTTCCCGGGCCGAATTCCGTCTTTCCCTCCGCCAGGAGAATGCCGACTTGCGCTTAACCGATTATGCCTACCGGTTCAAGTTGATCTCCGACGAGGAATATGACCGCTTTCAAGCGAAACGACAGCGCATCTTGGCGAAATTAAGTTATTTGGAGCAAAACCAATTGCTTCCTGATTCTAAAGAGAGCCGCGCCCTTCAAGAAATAACCGGGATTACAATTCAACAGAAGATTAGTTTAAAACAACTTTTGAAGATGCCGGCCGTTAAACTTTCTGCGCTTTGGGATGTGATAGCTCCAGAAAAGGGATGCCTGTTGGAAGATGAAGTAGTGGAGAATTATGTTAAATACGAAGGATATTTGGAACGGGAGGCAAAAATGGCTGCTCGCCTCCGAAAAATGGAAGAAAAAAAACTTCCCGAAGACTTAGATTATATGGCGGTTCCAAATTTGTCCTCCGAAGCCCGGGAGAAACTGAACAAATTCCGTCCGGCCACTTTAGGCCAAGCCGGAAGGATTAGCGGTATTAGTCCGGCCGATTTGAGCACCTTATTGATCTGGCTTACCGGGAGCGGCAGATAATGAGATCGGAGCAGGAATATTTAGCGAAACTTTTGCAACCCTTTCCCGGGATTAATACCGGGAAAATTGAGCAGTTATATGCTTATCTTAAATTGGTGCTGGAGGAAAACCAGCGGACTAATTTAGGGTTTCCTGAAAAAGTCCCAAACCCTTATAAAATCTGATAAATAACCCATTTTAAGACAAGGGAAGTGCAAGGAAAACGAGAAATATTCTATAAAATCCTTGCATTTGGAGTGACTGGTATG
>JAAYHY010000036.1 GCA_012735135.1 Bacillota bacterium
ACCCCACTTCTATTAAAAAAAGGAGGAAAATGAAAAAAGGATGTTTGTTTGTGCAAGTTTATTATAACAAGAAACCGTTAACTCAATTTTTCCCGGAAGCTACGAATAGGTAAAAAAAAAACCTGCGGGGGGTATTCTAACCTTTAATATCGCTGATAATTGCTTGAACCGCCTGCTCAAGATCGGGGAAGTTCAATTCCTTATAAAACTCTTCCAACTCGGCATCGGAAAACATGCCTTTCAATTTGGAAATGGCTTCAGTCACCGTCAAAGAGCCACCTTGGGACTCAAGAATATCGCCAATCGCAGCACTTATCTTATGGTTCATAAGCACGCCGTCTCCTTTCCTATAATTTACAGCGGTTGTATTTTCTTGGTGACGGAAGGGTTATTTTGCGTTATCTCCAGCGTTGAAAAAGTTCATTTCTCTGGTGGAGGCGGGGGGAATCGAACCCCCGTCCGAAAAGATGACCACAGGAGTCTCTCCGGGTGCAGACCGCAATTTAATCTTCGCCTTGGTTCCGTCTACGGCCGAACTGAACAAAGGCTATCTCGATGTTCTTAGCACCGGCCGCCGAGAATAAGCCGGTGAGCGCCCTGGTTTAATCGACGCCCGCACCGCACTCCCAGGTTAAGTCCGGATAGGACGGCTGCGCTTAAATTAAGCGGCAGCTAAAGCGTAATCGTTATTGGCACTTAATGTGCTTGCTGCAGTTTAACGAGGCCACAGCACCTCGACCCGCTACCCCTGTCATCATACTCCCCGTCGAAACCAGTCGCCCCCAAAGCGTCTAGTTTACATCTTAATTATACCCTATCATGAGGGTTTTGGCAAACAACCGCCAATGAAAAGCAGTTCTTTTTAGCGAAGATCCCCTTTTCCTTTAAGGACCCGGGCCATCTCCCGCTCCGCATCCCGCTTGGCCAGGTTCTCTCTTTTGTCATAAAGTTTCTTCCCTCTGGCCAGCGCCAATTCGATTTTTACCCGGTTGTTCCGGTCAAAGTACATCGCCAGCGGGACTAAGGTAAACCCTTTCTCTTTAACTTTGGTCATTAACCTTCTAATCTCCGCCCTGTGCAAGAGTAGTTTACGGGGGCGCAAGGGATCATGGTTATAACGGTTGCCAAAATCATAAGGGCTTATATGGCAGTTATAAAGAAATACTTCCCCCTCTTTAATCTGGGCATAACTGTCGTTCAAGTTTCCCTTTCCCCGTCGTAACGATTTAACCTCGGTCCCCGTCAACACTACCCCGGCCTCGATGGTCTCTTCAATAAAATACTCGTGTCGGGCCCGGCGGTTGGTGGCGATATTTCTTATCTCCAAAGATGCCAACTCCTCAACATGGTCACTGTAATTATATCCGGGTCCGACTTTACTGTCAAGTAGTCGCTCACACCGGCTGATTACCGGATCAAGGCCATCGTATCCCTGGCAATAACCAGTTCTTCATTGGTGGGAATCAGCAAGATCGCCACTTTGGAATCGGGTAAGCTAAGCACCGCCTCTTCACCACGGAGATTCTGGTTTTTGGCATAGTCCATCTTAATCCCATAAAATTCCAGTTCCCGGCAGATGTCAGCCCGGGTTTCCCAATCGTTCTCGCCGATTCCGGCGGTAAAGACCAAGACATCAAGGCCTTTTAAGGCTACTAGGTACGCCCCGATATACTTCGCGACCCGGTAAATAAACAAGTCGTAAGCTTCCTGTGCCCGGCTGTTTCCAGCCTTCCGCTCCCGCTGAATATCGCGCATGTCGGAATAACCGGTCATCCCCAAAAAACCGCTCTTTTTATTGAGCAATTCATCGGCCTGTTCCGGGGTGAGATTTAATTTGCTCCCAATAAACGGTACAATTGCCGGATCCAAATCGCCGGAGCGTGTGCCCATCACCATTCCTTCCAACGGAGTTAAACCCATGGAAGTATCGATTACTTTACCGCCGTCGATCGCCGCCAAACTGCTGCCGTTCCCCAGATGGGCCGTGATCATCTTTAAGTCCGCCAGTGGACGCCCCAAAAACTTCGCCGCCTGCTGGGAGACATAACGGTGGGAAGTGCCGTGAAAACCATACCGGCGGACGCGGTGTTTCTCATATAGTTCATACGGGATCGCGTAAAGGAAGGCCTTCTTCGGCATGGTCTGGTGAAAAGCCGTATCAAAGACGGCCACCTGGGGAACACCGGGCATCAACTCGGCACAGGCTTTAATCCCCATGATATTGGCGGGCATATGCAACGGACCAAGCTCGATCAGTTCCTCCATTTTCGCAATATCTTCCGGGGTCACCCGCACCGATGTTTTAAAGTATTCTCCACCGTGCAAGACGCGGTGGCCGATCCCATCAATCTCCTTTAAATCACGGAGCACTCCCCATTGGGCATCGGTCAGCAAGTTTAAAACCATCTGTAATGCTTTCTGATGATTGGGGATTTCATCCTCGGCTTGGTATTTCCCGTTCTGTTGCACCTGGTGGGTAATTCTGCCCAGACCGCCCGGCATTCCGATCCTTTCAACCAATCCGTAAGCTAAAACTACTTCTTTCTCGGCGGAAAACAATTTGTACTTCAAAGAAGAACTGCCACTATTTAGTACTAAAATATTCATCTTGCCACAAACTCCTTTCAATATTAGCTTCTTCGTTCATTGTCTCCGGGGGAACTGGGCTTTACCTTCTTTCTATGTTAACCGGTTATTCCCTTGCCCATAACCGGATAACAAACCAACCGGGAGCATAAGAGGAAGCCAGTTAAAACTGGCTTCACTTCTAAAAGCTTTTTCTGCACCGGGTTACACGGATGCTTCTTCCCCTTGTTCTTCTTCCTCCCCGCTAACCACGGTATTAATCTTAAAGACCTTACACTGGTGACACTGAGCCCTTTTCTCCAACACCGAACCGCTGGGGATCCCATTCCGGCATAAGGTGTTCGGAATCAACCAACATTTTTCCTCTTTCGCCTGGTAAGCAGGGCAATCTACCCAGTTGCAATCCATCACCCGCCAACACCGTTGGAAGTTGGCGCTGACCCGGAACCGCCCGACCATTGAAGTCAAATGTTCGGCCATCTCCACAAGGTCACTGGAGGATTTGGCCAATTGCTCCATCACCGTTCTTTGTTGTTCGGTCACGGCAGCCACTTGCTGGGCCGCTCCCACATTCCGCTGGGCAATCTCTTCCACCCCTGCCATGGTGCTGGTCATCTCTTCACTACTAGCCGCCTGCTCCTGGGAAGCTGCCGCAATTTCTTGAATGGTCTGCACGGTTTCGGTAACCGAATTAACAATTGCGATAAAGGCTTCGTTAGCCTGATTGGCTAAAGCTGCTCCCTCATCCACAACCATTTTGCCGGATTCCATGGCCTCAACGGCGCTTTGGGTTTCCTTCTGGATCTCCGCAATCATCTCCACGATCTGACCGGTGGATTGGGTGGTTTGTTCGGCTAAGGCGCGCACCTCATCGGCCACCACCGAAAATCCGCGGCCATGCTCACCGGCCCGGGCGGCCTCAATGGCCGCATTCAAAGCCAAGAGGTTGGTCTGGCGGGAAATCCCCCGGATCACATCGGTAATCTTCCCGATCTCCTGTGATCTCAGGCCTAAACGGCGGACCGTATCGGCCGAGGAGTCAACAGTCTCTTTGACCTGAAGAATCTTTTCCCGCACAGTCTGGATGATCTCGCCACCAGCTTTGGCCCGCTCCGATGCTTTCGTCGAAAAGGAAGCCGCTTTCTGCGATTCGGCGGCCACTTCCTGGGCGGTGGATGCCATCTGCTGGGCGGCCAAGGAGGACTGTTTGACATGTTGCGACTGTTCTTCCGTCCCTTTCGCAATCACATCAATCGCGCTGGTAACCTCCTGTGACGAAAGATTGGCCTCTTCCGCCATGGCTGACATATCATGGGCAGCCAACATCAATTTCTCGGCCGCTTCCAGGTTTTCCTGAAGAATCCGGCGTAAATTTGCCAGCATTTGGTTGATATTCTGTCCTAAAACGGTAAATTCATCACCGGAAGTAATTTGCACCTCATTACTTAAGTTATTCTCCGCGACTTCCTCCGCCACCTTGTTGATCAGGTAAATTGGTTCGAGAACTCTTCGGGTAAAGACGACTTCAACCACTTTCAGGTAAGCCCCGATCAAAAGGAGATTGAGAAGAATTCTCCAGAACAGGCTGCTGATGAAATTCCCCAACAGATTACTGAGGATCATCAAGACAACCAACGAAAGTAAAATCCAGAATAAAATGCGCTTTTTCACACTGTTAAATGTCAAAGGAACTCTCTCCTCCCTACCTTAACTCTCCCTAAATCATTGTACATTCTACACAATAATGAACAATCCTGCTTTTCAAAAAGAGAGAATTGGACAACCTCCAACCCGTTGATGATAACGAGCAAAGGTTTTTTCCAAAGGGAAACAAGCTCTCCCCTTAAATTATTCGGTAGAACAAATCGTTTTCTGAAGAGGAAAGATAGGGTAAAAATAAAAAAACTCCCCCTAGGGAGTTAAATCAAGTTGGCAATGATCGCCAGCAGGAAAAAGGCTACTCCCAACCCGGCCGTCACTTTGGTCAGTAGTACCTCCAACCCTTTATTTTTCCCAAACAAACGGGAAGAACCTCCACCCAGAGAACCCAGGCCTTCCTCTTTGCTTGGCAAAATCGTCACCAAAACAATCAAAGCCACGGAGACAATCAATAACAACACGGAAAAGAAATTCATTTTTTCACCCCCACTGGGTCGCTTACTAGTTTATTGTACCAAAGATGTCCCAGATTAACAAGGCCTTTATTTAAGAGGGCGCACAAGATAAGTTTTACCGCTTCACCCATTGGCCTTTTCATCGTCAAGCGGGCGCCACGAAAACCGGAACAGAAGGGAGGGGTCCCTCCCTTCTGTTCCCCTTGCTTTACTTCTTTAAGTTATAGAAGGCTTTTAACCCGCGGTAAATGGCTTGGCCACCCAAGAGGTCCTCGATCCGTAGCAACTGATTGTATTTGGCGACCCGGTCGGTCCGGGAAGGAGCGCCGGTTTTAATCTGTCCCGCATTGGTCGCCACCGCGATATCGGCGATGGTGGTATCTTCGGTTTCACCGGAACGGTGGGAAACGCCCGCCGTATACCCGGCCTTTTTCGCCATCTCAATCGCATCCAGGGTCTCGGTGAGGGTACCAATCTGGTTGACTTTGATCAGAATCGAGTTGGCCACCCCGAGTTCGATCCCCTTCGCCAGGCGCTGGGTATTGGTGACAAAGAGGTCGTCGCCGACCAACTGTACTTTGTTTTTCAAGCGTTCCGTCAACATGGCCCAGCCTTCCCAGTCTTCTTCGGCCATTCCGTCTTCAATGGAGATAATCGGGTAGTTATTAACCAAATCGGTCCAAAACTCCACCATTTCTTCGCGGGTCTTCATTATATCCGATTTCCAGAAATAATACTTGCCTTCTTCGCCCTTTTCCTTGGCCGCTTCCC
>JAAYHY010000037.1 GCA_012735135.1 Bacillota bacterium
GCCTCATCCGTATCCATCCGGGTTAAAATCGCGCCTGCCTTTTCCGGTTCTAAATGCATTTAAATTGCAGCTTCATCCGGCAGCGCCATCTCCCGGAGGATTAAAGCGCCCATCGCGGCAGGGAGAGCCGTGACCAAAGCCACCTGGTTTTCAAGGGGGACCTCCACCAAGGTCTCGGCGACGTCAGCAGGGTGCATCCTCCCCACCAACTTCACCATCCGGGTGAGGTCACCCGTCAGCAGCAGTTGTTTTAGTGTCATCTGTACCATCTTCCCACCCTTTCCGGGACAAACAAAAGCCCCTTTCAAAAAAGGGGCGACTTCATCACCTGTACGACGACACCAACTGCTTAAACTTACTATAAGCCGGTAATCAATAAGCAATAAGGAGAAGAAGTCATCTGTCGTCCCTTTCGTTTTTTACTTTGCCAGTACGGTATGGGAATACTATCACCGTAAAGGTCCGATTCCATAACTTCTTCACCCCTCTCTTGATCAAGCATCGTCGATCCTGTGTTTTATTGTACTCATTCTTTTTTTCCCTGTCAATGCTTGGGATCGGTTAAGAGGGTATTTTTCTCCTTAAAAGGCCGGCACAATATCACCTGCGTAATTCTCTAAAAGATAAGCTTTAACCTCCGCGCTGTTCAGCGCTTGGGCCAGTTTTTGGAGGGCCGGCTTATCTTTGTCTGCGGTCCTTACCGCCAAAACATTGGCATAGGGTGATTCACTGCCTTCAATAAAGAGGGCATCCCTGGTGGGAACGAGACCGGCCGGAAGCGCATAGTTGGTATTGATCACCGCCAGATCTACCTCGGGGAGAACCCGCGGCAACTGGGCCGCTTCCAAAGCTTTAACCTGCAACTTCTTGGGGTTATCCTGGATATCCAGTTCGGTGGCGAGTAATCCGGTCCCGGGCCGCAGCTTAATCAAGTTGGCTTGCTCCAACAGCATTAATGCCCGCCCGCAGTTGGTGGGGTCGTTCGGAACGGCCACCACCGCCCGATCTTTTAATTCATTAAGGCTCTTCACCTTCGACGAATAAACCCCCATCGGTTCGACATGTACTTTAGCGATATAGGTCAGATCCAGACGATGATCTTTGTTAAACTGTTCAAGGTAGGGAATGTGTTGGAAGAAGTTGGCGTCCAACTCCCCTTCGGCCAAGGCTAAATTAGGTTGGACATAATCTTGAAACTCGATGATGGTAAGCTCGATCCCTTCCTTGGCCAGCATTGGTTTGACCACTTCCAGAATTTCCGCATGGGGAGTAGGGGAAGCTCCCACCTTCAGACCAACCGGCGCGGCCGCTGAAAGAATCATGCTGCTAAAAACCGCGACCATCAGGAACAATCCGCTTAAAACAAGCCCCTTTTTACCCATTAAATCCACCTCCAGCTTATTTCTTTTTTACTAAACCTGGTTTTTGGTTTTCTTCTTTTGACCGATTATTTAACCAATTATCTGTGGTTTAAACGCGCCGCCAACCATCCGCCGAGGGATTGGAGGCTTTGCACCATAACGACCAGAATCAAGACGGTAATGAACATAATATCGCCCCGGAAACGCTGATAACCGTAACGAATGGCCAAATCACCTAAACCGCCGCCGCCAACCGCCCCGGCCATCGCCGAATAGCTGATCAAGCTGACCGCCACCATCGTCAGGCCTAACACCAATCCCGGCACCGCCTCGGGAATCAACACTTTCGCAATAATCTGTCCGGTGGTGGCGCCCATCGCCTGGGCAGCCTCAATTACGCCCCAGTCAACCTCCAGGAGAGCGCTCTCCACGACCCGGGCCATAAAGGGAATAGCGCTCACCGTCAATGGCACAATCGCCCCGGTGGTCCCGATGGAAGTGCCCACCAGCCAACGGGTGAAAGGGATAATCGCCACCAAAAGAATGATGAAAGGAAGGGACCGGCCCACATTGATCACGACAGACAGGACCCGGTGGAGGAAAGGCATGGGTTTGATATGACGGGGACCGGTGATCACCAGTAAGATTCCCAAAGGAATCCCGAACAAGGCGGAGAGGACCAAAGCAACTCCTACCATATAAACGGTTTCAATGGTCGCATCCAGGATTAAGCTCCACATTCCGCCAGCACCTCCAGTTTAAGCCCTTGGGTCTTGAGAAAGTCCAATGCCGCTTCCACATTGGCGTCCCCTCCGGTGACTTCAACAATAATCGAACCGAAAGGGTTGTTTTTAATGAAATCCAGATTGGCGTAAAGGATATTCACATCGACGTGGTACTGGCGGATCATCGACGAGATAATCGGTCTGCCCGCCACTTCACCAATGAAAGAAATCCGGACCGTTTTCCCGCGCCGGTCCGGAGAGGGATCCGCAAACACCCGTTCCTGGATCTCCGGCGGAATTTCCGTATGTAAAACTCCCTGCATAAACCGGCGGGCCGCCACGGAACGGGGACGGGCAAAGAGGTCAACCACCGGACCCTGTTCGACAATACGGCCTTCATCAATAACGGCAACCGTATCACAGATTTCCTTAATGACTTCCATCTGGTGGGTGATGAGGACAATGGTCAAACCAAAACGGCGATTCACATCCTGCAGGAGTCGCAAGATGGATTTAGTCGTTTCCGGGTCTAAGGCAGAGGTAGCTTCATCGCAAAGGAGAACCTCCGGGTTATTAGCGAGCGCCCGGGCGATCCCCACCCGTTGCTTCTGCCCGCCACTAAGTTCCGATGGATAGGCGTTACGTTTTTCGGTAAGGCCGACCAACTCCATAAGGGCGTTGACCCTTTCTTCCCTTTCCTTGGGTTTAACCCTGGCAATCTCCAGAGGAAAAGCAATATTCCGGTAGACGGTACGGGAAGACAGAAGGTTAAAATGCTGGAAGATCATACCGATTTTCCGCCGGGCGGCCCGTAGTTCTTTCCCTTTCAGAGTAGTAATCTCCTGTCCGGCCAGGCGGATGATGCCGGACTGCGGTTCCTCCAATTTATTAATACAGCGGATCAAGGTGCTTTTCCCCGCTCCGCTCAGACCGATAATCCCAAAGATCTCGCCCTTTTGGATCTTTAGACTGACATCCGCCAGTGCAACAACGCGTTTTTCACCCTGTCCGTAAATTTTGGTAACCTTTTCCAATTCAATCATCGTTGATGACATTGCGGACCTCCTCAGCAGGCACACCCAGATCGTTCCTTATTTAAAAAGACCCTCGATCAAAGGGGGATATGTGTTTTAGTGTCAATATTATCATGATCAACCCATCGTGTCAAGACGCTGTCAATTAATTAACCGTATAAAAAGGCGTTCTCGCCCTATACCTAAATATTGTTTACGTTTCGTTAAATCCTAATTAAGGGTAGAATAAAGACCAAAATTATGTTAGCTTTAGATTAAATAAAAATCCTCTTCTTTTTACCGAGAAAAAGGAGGAGCAAAGGAGCCACTTATCATGAAGACTGTCATCATCACCGATAGCGCCTGCGACCTTCCCGCCCAATATATTAAGGAATACCAGATTGAGGTCTTCCCTTTCTCCATTATCCTTAATCATACCAATTACCTGGATGGTGTGGACATTACCACCCACGACCTCTACCAAGCAATCAAGGAAGGACAAACCCCGCGAACCGCCCAAGTAAACCCCCTGTTGATGAAGGAGTCCTTCCTCAACCATGCCCGTAAAGGCGAATCTTGTATCTACATTGCCTTTTCCGGAGCCATGTCCGGCACCTATCAAACCAGTCTTTTAATGGCGGCCGAAGTCAAAGAATTATACCCCGACTTTGATATTGAAATCATCGACAGTAAAGGGGGGTCCCTTGCTTCCGGATTAGTAGTCTTAAAGGCGGCGCAAATGGCCCAAGCCGGAAAAGATAAAGCCGAAATTGTCCGCTTTATCACTTACCAAACCGCCCACATGGAACACATCTTTACTGTTGATAGTTTAGAAGCCCTTTACCGCGGGGGCCGGCTAAGCCGGACCGGTCTTTTAATGGGAAATATTCTCAATATAAAACCCGTTCTCCACTTAGAGAACGGGCGGATTATGCTGTTACATTTGGTGCGCAGTAATAAACGGGCCCTGGAGAAACTCTTGGAGATCATGGAAATCCGTTGCGCAAAGGTGAAATCCCAAATCATCGGAATCGCCCATGCCAATGATCTAGAAACGGCTTTAACCCTTAAAGCCATGATCGAGAAACGTTTTGGTTTTTCCCATTTTATCATTAATTTAATCGGCAGCGTCCTCGGCGCCCATATCGGCATCGGCGGCGTCGGGATCTTCTTCGCCAATGAGGTCTACAATTAACTCAATCAACTGGTTCTGCTTCATCCTTGATATATTTACGCATGATTTGAATGAGTTTCTCCGCATAACGGGGATCTTCGGCATAACCGGCCTGTTGGATCCGGCGGACATAGGCTTCCGGATCAGCCGCTACGGCCAAGGCCTCCTGGTAGCGGGGGTTTTCCATAATTAACCGCGCATAATCGATAAAGGATTCTTCATAATTGTGATAAGCCCGGAACTGATGGACCCTTTTCACCAACCGCCCGTTGATGTATTGCTCGTCATAGGCTTTCACACTTCCAGCCGGTCCTTGGCCTTTGATGTTGAATAGATTATAGGAGGGGCGGCCGGTTTCCAGATCGGTCACGGGATTCCTTAACCACCCGGTTTCCAGGGCAGCTTGGGCGAGAATTGCCCGCCAGGGCAGACCGTACATCTCATCAATGATTTTGGCATAAGGTTTAAAGGTGGCCACAAATTCTTCCGGTGTCATAACCTTTCCTCCTTGCCTTTTGGTCGGCGACCGACTCCTTGCTATACTAGCCATTATATGTCACTTCCTCCGCGCTTTTTAACGGTTAAAAGCATATTCTTTGACCATTACGCCCTGCTTCCGCCGGCAGTGAAATAAGGAAAAAAATCCTTGATCCGTGCGATCAAGGATTTTTCCCTTTCTTTACTTTTTCTCCTCCTTACTCCGGCGGGCCCTCGGGGCGCACTTGGCGCACCACCACATTATCGACATAATAGTCGACCCCCGCCGCCGGTCCCTCCGTATATAATTCAAGGGCTTGCAAGGTTCCTTCCACATTTAGCGTGTAAGTTCCACTAATCATGGTCCATTCCTCATCATTGACAGTCTTCGAGTCCACCCAAGAATAATTATCGCCCCGCTGATCCGTCCTTTTAATGCTCAATCTGCCGGCATCATTCATTTTGTTCTTCAGTTTAAGCCAGGCGGAAATTTCATAAGTCTGGCCGGGCTCCATTACGTCCCTTAGATCCTGGGCAATCCCTTGCCAGGTTTCACTCCTGTTGCTGACCAGCGCCGCGTAGTTTCCGGTATGGGCCGTTTGATCAGTAACCATGATAACGGTGGCTTCACCAAAGTTAAACCAGCCATCGGTGGTCCCCGTCTCAAACCCCGCATTGTGGAGCAGGGAAGGTTCACTGCCCCAGCATAGTTGGTCTTTAACATAGCCGGGAACCGCCGCCCAGTCGCTCATCCCTTCCGCTTGGCTCCGGAAAGAAAAATCATTATCCTGCCGATAACCCTCCCCCAGACTAGTAATAACGGTAGCAAGCTCGATTGCTTCCCCCGGTTTCAGATGGCCGGCCTCCCCGGTGAAACCAATCTCCAGATAATAATTGGCGTCCGGGGTCACGCTGGTCATCGGGACCAAAGTTCCGGTAACCAGCGCCGCCGGGAGCGAACCTCCGCTGTAGGTAAAGGCCTGGGACCCGGTCCCGTCCATCGTATAATAATAACGGACCTTCACCTCGGCCAGGTTAACGGGAACCTCTCCGCTGTTTATTATTTTAAACTCCGGTTTTAACTCGTTTGTGGTTAAAGCGGTGGTGGTTGTCGTCATTTGGACTTTTATCTTTCCTAACGGGATTTTTTCCGGCGCTTTAAACTCCAGCCAATCCACTTTACAGAAGGCGCCCTCATCCCAGGGGGTATAGACCAGATAGAAATCATTCACCCCCCGGACCTGTTCCGTCGGGAGCACAACCGTTTTCCAAGTCTCCTCCGCCGTGTCATCCTCCGCCAAAACCGAATAGCGCGCCAGGGGAAGGCCAATGACCGGATTATGCAACATGATTTCCAACTTACCCCGGCCTTGGGTATGGACCCGCAGTTCACAACTGGCGGTCCCGTTCGCAAAGTTGTAATTTTGAAAAAACACATAACCGCCGGGATCTTTAAAGACGACAATCGGCTCACCCGTAGCGGTGGTTTCCACCTCAACCCCGCTTTGCTCATCAAAATCCGCTGCCATAAGCGGAGTAAGAACCTCCCGCAGACTTAATTCGCCGGGAAGCCCGTATGCAGCGGGGATAAAGGTGGTAACGCTTTTCCCCTTTAATTTGGCCGTAAATTCCCCGTTCACCACTGGAAGCGGCGGGAGTTTAACCAAGTTTTCCCTGTCCGAAGTCCGATAGGGGATAACCGCCTCCGGTTCAGGAAATTTTTCTAGAACAAACTTAATCTCCTGTTCTTGCTCGTTACTGTTAATTGCTACCAGGGCAAACTTGCCGCCGGTTGGATCTTTAAACGCGGTGACCATCACCCCGGCCACCGGATGGGGATTGGCGTCAATCCGCACATAACCCGGGCGGACGAAACGGCTATAATTACCGATGGTATAAAGCCGCTTAAAAGTGGTAAAGGTTTGGAGCGCCGGATCAATATGGATCAAAGCTTCCCCCGGTTTATACGCCGCTAACCACCAGAACAGCCAGGCGTTAACTTCCGTGACCGTTAAATGATCATGCAGCAACTTGGCATATTTCAATCCATCATCGATACTTCCGTCGTTAAAACCAATATTGGAGACTTCCGTCTGCCAAATGGCTTTATTTTGACTTTTGGCCACCGGAAAGGGTTTTACTTTAAAATCATAGGCATGGGTGCCGATAATATCCACTCCCTGGCTGGCCTCCGCATCGTTTAAGGTTGCCAAAGCATAATCTTCTCCAAAGTTCATTGTCTCCGGAATGATTACTTTAACGCTAACCCCTTCCCGTTGCAGAGTGGGGGTAAGGTAGTCTTTGATAAACTCCCGCAACTGTTCCCCGGTCCAACGGCAGGAGGAATAGCCGGTGGTCAGATCCGGTTCATTCGCCGGCGAAATGGCATAAATCTCCAGCCCGTGGTGTTCCTTGTATCCCTGAACATATTTCACTAAATACTCGGCAAAGGCCTGGTATTTATCGGGCCGGAGTTCGCCTCCGTTAATCACGCTGTTGTTCGTCTTCATCCAGGCCGGAGGACTCCAGGCAGTACTCATAAACCTGTCGCATCCCCGCCGCCGGGCTTCTTGCATCAGCCAGATCTGGTCTTCATCGCCGGACCAATTCCAGACCCCTTCTTCCGGTTCGATACTGGGCGTCGCCCCGTCAATCTCCTCGCCCCAGTCGCCACCGTCACCAATAATATTCCGGACAATGCTCAACCCGATCCCTTTTTCTTGGGAAAAAAGCAGATCCAAAATCAACTCCCGGTCCCGTTCGGGGAAAGCTCGTAAATTTGCCGCCTGGTGAAAGGCGCCGGAGCCGCCAAACCCGTCGATCACCTGCCTTTCCTCATTCCAATCCACCCTACAGGTGGGAACCTCCGCCTGGGAACCACTGGCCATGGCATTAATCAGAAAAAGAAGGAAAAAGAGAAAGAAGAGAATCTTCTTGCCATCGGTTTTGCAACGCACGTTAGTGTATAATTAAGTTCGCAATTTCATAAAAGGAAAAAGCCATCGGGACTCCGAAATGGTAAGTTGCTCAAAACAAACCCAAAAAGGAGTGTTGTCCGATGGCTTACCATAAGGATACCGCGA
>JAAYHY010000038.1 GCA_012735135.1 Bacillota bacterium
AAGAATACATTCCCGGGACGGAATATACCCTAGATATTTTAGCGGATTTAAAAGGTCAGGTTTTGTCGGTAGTGCCGCGCGAGCGCCTGGAAGTGCGGGCTGGCGAAGTCAGCAAGAGCCGGACGGTTTACCGGAAAGATTTAATCGAACAAGGGAAATACATTGTAGAAAAACTGGGGGCCATTGGACCGGTTACGGTTCAATGTATAGATAACGGTCAACAAGTTTATTGGATCGAAGTGAATCCGCGCTTTGGCGGAGGCGTGTCCCTTGCGATCCAGGCCGGGGTAGATTATCCGCTGCTTTTGTACCAAATGGTTAAAAAGCAGAAGCTTCAGCCGTTTCTTGGCCAATATAATCATAACTTGACGATGCTTAGATATGATCAAGCTGTTTATTTCTGATCATTACAGTTAAAATGGAGTGCTCCGGGTTAGCTTCCTTTGGGGATGCTGAATAAGTTGATTAGAAAAGTAGAACAGGGGGATTCCATGTTCAAAATTATGCCGGTCTTTGGCACAAGGCCGGAAGCGATTAAAATGGCGCCGCTGATTAAACTTCTGGAAGCACAGGAGAAAATAAAGGTTATTACGACGGTGACCGCCCAGCACCGGGAGATGTTGGATCAGGTTTTAGACCTTTTCAAAATTAAACCCGTTTACGACCTTGATATTATGAAGCCCGGGCAATCCTTGATCGAGATTACGGTGGGGGTTTTATCGAAGATCGAGCAAATTATCGGTCAAGAAAAACCGGATCTTATTTTAGTCCATGGTGACACCTCGACTACTTTTGTCAGTAGCTTGGCCGCTTTTTATCACCGGATTCCCGTCGGCCATGTGGAGGCCGGGTTAAGGACCTATAATAAATACTCCCCTTTCCCCGAGGAAATGAACAGAAAGTTGACCGGGTGTTTGGCCGATCTCCATTTTGCGCCTACGCAAACGGCAAAGGAGGCGCTGCAGAAAGAAGGAGTGCCCTTAGACCGGATCGTAGTGACTGGAAATACGGTGATTGATGCGCTCTTACAGACGGTCGATAAAAGTTATATTTTCCAAGACGAAGAGCTAAATACGCTTGATTTTGCGAAGAAGAAAGTGATCTTGCTGACTGCTCATCGCCGGGAGAACTTAGGCGTGAGGATGGAGCATATTTTTCAGGCGGTGCGGAAGATTGTGGATAAAAATCCCGGGGTGGAGGTGGTCTTTCCGGTTCATTTGAACCCCCTTGTTCAAGAGGCAGCCCGACAGGTGTTGGGTGGACTCGAGCAGGTAAAATTGGTTCCTCCCTTAGAATACAAAGCCTTTGCCAACTTAATGGACCGCTGCTATCTTGTTCTGACCGACTCCGGTGGCCTGCAGGAAGAAGCGCCGGCGCTGGGAAAGCCGGTATTAGTATTAAGAGATACGACCGAACGGCCGGAAGCGGTGACCGCAGGAACGGTTAAACTGGTTGGAACCGATCCGGAGAAGATCATAGCGGAAACCACTTCTTTACTGGTAAATTCAGATCTTTACTGGAAGATGGCTGCAGCGGTCAATCCTTATGGTGATGGAAAGGCGGCGGAACGTATTCTTCAGGCAATCCGTTATTATTTTAAACTCAGTTCACAACCGGTGAAAGAATTTAAATTAGGGTAAATTAAATAAAGGTTGTTTATGATCAAAGGCAGGTAGATTGAGATGAATGTCGCAGTGATATTAGCCGGTGGGACCGGGAGCCGGATGGGAATTGTCGATAAACCCAAACAGTTTATTGATGTTTACGGGAAGCCAATTATTGTTCATACCTTGGAGGTGTTTGACAATCATCCGGAGATTGATGCCATTGCTGTAGTTTGCTTAAGCGAGTGGATGGATGATTTGCGGATCTTATTAAGAAAATATGAGATTAATAAAGTCCGATGGCTAATCGAGGGGGGGGAAACCCGACAGTTGTCGGTCTATAACGCAGTAAAAACTCTCTCGCCGGAATGTACCGATGATGATATTATTGTTGTTCATGATTCGGTCCGTCCTTTAGTAACCCATAAAATCATCAGTAATAATATCGCCTGTGCTAAGCAGTTCGGGGCGGTTGATACGGTGGTCCCAAGCGCCGATACGATTGTCAAAAGTGTCGACGGGGAAAAGATTAAAGAAGTTCCTGCGCGAAGGGAATTGTATCTTGGACAGACCCCCCAAAGTTTTCGCTTATCCTTGCTCCGGGACGCCCATCAAAAAGCAATGGCCGAAAAAAACTTGAATTCAACCGATGATTGTCAGTTGGTCTTAGACTTGGGGGCGGAGGTTCACCTTGTTCAAGGGGAAAAATTAAACTTTAAGATCACTTCCTTTGAGGACCTTCTTTTATTGAAGGCAGTGATTAAACTGGGAAAGACGGAGATGTTGTAATGCTGGGCAAAAGCTTTAAAATTGTTGAGCCCCGCCGCTTCGATCTGTATATTGATGATCTGGTCTGCGCGCCGGATGAAGCGATCGTCAAAATTGAATATGCTGCGATTTGTAAGGCCGATTTACGATATTACCTTGGCGCTAGAGACAGAAGAACCCTAGGTTTTAAATACCCGATGAACCTCTTGCACGAGGCGGTCGGCACGATTATCCTGGATAAAACCAACAGATTTCAGGCGGGAGATCGCGTGGTTTTAGTGCCCAATATCATCCCAAAGACCAAGCACGAATGCGCGCATTGTGTCTGCCAACGGGCGGATTTGGGGGAAAACTACTGCCCGAATTCATTCTTTGCTTCCAGTAACTATAATGGTTTTGCCCGGGAATATGTTAATTATCCGGTCGATTATTTGCTTAAGATACCGGTAAATCTTGAACCCCGACTGGCAACCTTTACCGAACTTATCTCCGTGGCCATTTCGGCCTACCGGAGGGTAAACCTGAACGGTGATGAAACGATCGGAGTCTGGGGCGATGGAGTTCTAGGCTATATCCTGAGCACTACCCTAAGGTATATCCACCAAGGAAAAATAGTGGTGGTCGGTAAGGAAGAGGATAAACTACGACAGTTTAAAACCCAAGCATATTATCGGGCGGGGGATCCCGGGATTTTCGAAGAAAATCTGCAAATTGCCTATGAGTGTGTCGGGGGTGGCTTCTCGGCTGAGGCTATCAATGAAATTATTAATAAAATTGGGGCCGGGGGAAGGATTGTCTTAACCGGGGTGGCAGAGGAACATATCGGAATCAACACGCGCAAGATTTTGGAGAAGGGGCTATCTTTATATGGAGTGACCAGAAGTAATAAGAACGACTTTACAAAAGCCCTTGCCCTTTTTGAAAATGAAGAATTCCAAACAGATATTTCCCCATTAATCTTGAAAGAATTGATGATTAACGATATTACCGACTTTTACCGGGCTTTTGAAGAAGAATTGGGGAATAAGAGATTAGGGAAGAATATTTTACGTTTTAATTTATAGAAGATCGGGAAATAAATTAAAATCACCCTAAGGAGTTGATCCTTCATGGATATTGCCGGAATGTCCACACTGATAAGCCAGACCAATCTACAATACCAGGTGAGTGTTGCGGTTTTAAAGCTGGCGATGGAGGTTGTGACGGCGCAAACCGGTAATATGGTCGAGACAGTGGAAGAGACGGTAAAAGCACTGGAGGGATCGGTCAAACCTCATCTCGGACAGAATGTGGATGTTATCGTTTGATTCCGGCAATTTGAAAAGTTTGGCCGGTATTGTATTTAGTTTTTGCCAGCTAAGAATGGGCGTTAATTATCATAAGTGAGGTATTTACCGATGAGTGTGGTACGCATTAAGGATTATTTGATCGGTCGGGAAAACCGGCCTTTTATCATCGCCGAAATGTCGGGGAACCATAATCATTCGCTTGACCGTGCCTTGGCGATTGTCGAAGCGGCGGCAAAAGCAGGGGTTCAAGCGTTGAAACTTCAGACCTATACCGCGGATACGATGACCATCGATAAGGATGAGGACGAATTTTTTATTGACGATCCGAACAGTCTTTGGCAGGGGACTTCCCTTTATAAGCTGTACCAAAAGGCTTATACGCCCTGGGAATGGCACGAAGCGATTTTCAGGCGTTGTCGGGAGTTGGGGATAATCGGGTTTAGTACTCCGTTTGATGAGACGGCCGTTGATTTTCTCGAAACACTGGATGTTCCCTGTTACAAGATTGCTTCCTTTGAAAATACCGATCTTCCTTTGCTTAAAAAAGTGGCGGCCACGGGGAAGCCTTTGTTTCTTTCCACCGGGTTGGCGACCGTGGCTGAACTGGATGAGACCGTGCGGACAGTTCGGGAGGCCGGCTGTAATGATTTGATTCTGCTTAAATGTACCAGTACCTATCCGGCTGACCCTAGAAACTCCAATTTATTGACCATTCCACACCTGCGCGACCTCTTCGGCTGCCAGGTTGGGCTCTCCGATCACACCTTGGGGATCGGGGTGGCCACAGCGGCGGTGGCTTTGGGCGCTACAGTGGTCGAAAAGCATTTTACTTTGAACCGGGCGGATGGAGGGGTTGATGCTGCTTTTTCCTTGGAGCCGGAAGAAATGAAGGCCTTAGTGGTGGAGACGGAACGGGCTTGGCAGGCTTTGGGAAAGATCAGCTATGGTCCATCGGAGGATGAGAAACCATCATTAAAGCACCGCCGGTCTTTATATATCGTTAAAGACTTGAAAGCCGGGGATGTTATAACGGCCGACAACCTCCGGGCAATCCGGCCGGGGTTGGGTTTGCCTCCTAAATACTTCCCAATGGTGCTTGGGAAACCGGTAAAAAAAGATGTAAAGCGTGGGACACCGCTGGCTTGGGAACTATTGTTATAAGAGGAGATATGGAAAAGTAGGAAAGAGGAATAATTGGCTATAAATGTAACTAGCGTTTTAGTATCAAAACAAAAATATTAATTATCCTCTAAAGCTTTGTCCAATCATTCCGATATAAATAATGAAAGCGGAACACGGAATGTTTCGCGGCTCTTTAACCCTTTGGAGCGGCCGGCCAAAGGGGAGAAGAGAAAAAAATATCAAGGAGGAATCTTACATGAGAATTGTCAACAACATTTCTGCGATGAACACCAACCGGGTGTTGGGCGCAACCGACAACGCCATGGGGAAAACCCTGGAGAAACTCTCTTCCGGTTTACGGATTAACCGGGCGGCGGACGACGCGGCAGGGCTTGCCATCTCCGAGAAAATGAGAGCACAGATCCGCGGGATGAAGCAAGCGATCCGGAATGCCCAGGATGGGATCAGCTTTATCCAAACCGCTGAAGGTGCCCTCAATGAAACCCACTCGATCCTGAACCGCATGAGAGAACTGGCTGTGCAAGCTTCGAACGGAATCTACACAGAAGATGACAAGCAGAAACTCCAGGAAGAATTCGCTCAATTATATGATGAAATCGACCGGATTGCCGACACCACTGAGTTTAATACCAAAAAACTACTTTCTGGTGGTTATGCGAACAATGGCGTAGTCTTCCAGATTGGTGCTAATGCCTTCCAGAAGATTTCTGGTACGATTGGGAATATGTCCACTACAGGGCTCGGTTTAACTGACTCGTTCAAGACTCAAGGTATTGGTAGAAACTCAACCTACTCAGGTATTCAAGGCGTCATCGAAACACTTGATGACGCTATTGACTTAGTATCCGCCGAACGTTCCAAACTCGGTGCGATTCAGAACCGCTTAGAGCACACCATTGCCAACCTTGGTGTCACCGTGGAGAACTTGGCGGCATCCGAAAGCCGGATCCGTGACGTTGATATGGCAGAAGCGATGACCGAGTTTACGAAGAACCAAATTCTGATCCAGTCGGCTTCCGCCATGCTTGCCCAGGCCAATATGAAACCGCAGGCAGTGTTGCAACTTCTCGGTTAATTTTTCCAACCTATAGGTTTGGTTTCCGGGCCGGCCGGTTTTCCGGCCGGCTTTTCCGTTATTTTTTATGATATTTCTGAGAGATGATTGATTCTGGAAATATCTCCAAATATTTACCCAGTAAAGGATAGGATGGTAAAACTTACCCATGGATTAATTTTTATGTGTTTTTGGGGGTGACGAAAAATGCGGGTCGAAAGGATTCAACCCGATTTAAGACAGACAGAAGGAACTGCTATATCCAAGTATTCTGCGCAAGAACAGAAAAAATTATTAGAACCTTTTATGAAGCCTTTAAAAGAAGAGAACAAACTGCTGGACCCTTTTATGACGCCCTTATCCCAGGCAGCCCAGGAGGCGAAAGAGGATCAGAAGAAGGGGAAAGCTTATTTAATCGAGAAACTGGAAGAAAAAGTTAAGCAACTGAATGAAACGGTGGAGATTTTTGATAAAAGAATCCACTTTGAAATACATGAAGAAACAGAACGCATTATGGTTCAGGTGATCGAAAAAGAGACCGAAGAGATTATCTCCGAAATCCCGCCGGAAAAGATCTTGGATCTGGTGGCCAGGATTGAAGAGATGATCGGTTTGATTATTGATAAAAAAGTGTAGGGGGGAGAAAGATGGCTGGAAACTTAGCAATTACAGGAATTGTTTCCGGGTTCGACACCGATGCGATAATAAAGGCCATTATGAACCAGGAGAGATTACCCCTAACGAAACTTGAATCGCAGAAAACAACTTTAAAGGACCGTTCCGATGCCTGGCGGGAACTGAATAGCCGGCTCTATAAGTTAAAGGACGCCGTTTATAATTTACAGTCGTTCATAACTTTCCGGGCGCAAAAAGTGAGCGTTTCCGATGATAAGATATTAACGGCAACGGTGTCGTCAGGGGCTTTGCTTTCTTCATATAAGATTAACGTAAAAAGTTTAGCCAAAGCCCATATCGTGGCTTCCGGTAAAATTGACGATATGACCCCTATTACCGGAGGAAAGATAAAAATCACTATTAACGGCGAAAACAAAGAAATTACGCTCAATCCGGAAGGCAGCACCAACGAGGAAAGGTTAAACTCACTGGCTAAGCAGATCAACGCGGCGGAGGCAGGGGTGACCGCTTCGGTTGTAAAATTGGCGGAGAACGAGTTTAAACTGTATTTAACCAGTAAAAACACGGGCGAAGCCTACAAGATGGAGCTTGCCGATGTAGAAGGTGAAGTGCTCAAGGATCTTGGCATTTTGGATACGAGTGATCAGATTGCCCATGAAGCCCAAGCGGCCACCGATGCGGTGCTTGAGATTAATGGAGATACTGAGAACCCAGCAAGACGGGCAAGTAACCAAATCACCGATCTGATTCCCGGGATTACCCTAAATCTAAAAGAAGAAGGGACGGTTACCTTAGGGGTAGAACTGAACCAAGATCAGATTATTAAAAACGTCAAAGAATTTGTTAATGCTTACAATTCGGTGATGGATTATATTAACCAGCATAAAACCTTTAGTTACAATGAAACCACTAAAACCGGCACTAAGGGAGCATTGTTCGGTGATTCGACCTTATTGCAAATTGAGTCAAAAATCAAGGAATACATCTACCAAACCGTCGAAGGGGTCGATCCCAAAGTTGGATTATTGAGTTTAGTTGGGATTAAAGGCGCTTCCGGTGTCGAAGGGGCAAAATCCGGGCGCCTAGAGTTTGATGAGGAACTATTCAAGGCCAAACTTGATTCCAACTTCGATGATATTGCCAAACTGTTTGGGGCGACGTCAACCGGTGAAAGCAAAGGGATTTTCACCCGTTTGTACCAAGACCTTTTCGATTGGACCAGTTCCGATGGGATTTTAAAATCAAAAACGGAGACGATTCAAAACGAGATTGATGACCTCGATGATCAACTGGCGGCGATGGAAGACCGGCTGGCGAAGCGGGAAGAGTATTATTATGCCAAGTTTATGGCAATGGAGAAAGCGCTGGCGACGATCCAATCACAAGCTTCGTGGCTTACCGCGCAGTTGGGTGCGATTTCAACGCAATGGAAACGGTAGAAAGGGGAGGGGATTAGTTGTTTAGTGAAAACAACCCATACAAACGCTACCGCCAAACCCAAGTGGAAACGGCCGGTCCGCTTGAGCTGATTATTATGATGTATGATGGGGCAATCCGTTTCTGTAACCAGGGGAAAATAGCGATTGAAGAGAGGAAATTTAACGAGGCCAACAAATTACTCCAACGGGCGCAGGATGTTATTGACGAGTTAAATATAAGCCTGAACATGGAAGCCGGTGAAATCGCCGCTCACCTGCGGGATCTTTATGATTTTATCAACAGTAAATTGGTGGAAGCCAATATCAAAAAAGATCCTACCCTTATCGACCAAATAGTCGGGCTTCTGACCGAGCTTCGTAGTTCGTGGGCTGAATTGCAAAAAGGCCAGAAAAAAGTAGTATCGGTAGGCGAGTAAGATGGAATGGGATGGAATTAATCTCCGGGAAGGCTTTAAATTACTGGAAGATTGTTATGAGCGGCTGATGAAGGCGATCAAAGACGAAGGAGCCGATCACACAGTGATCTCTTCTTTTGTCGACGAGGCAGAACAAATTGTAGTATTATTATCAAATATATTAAAAAAATCAGTAATTGAAGAAGAGGTTGAGTTGGAACTGATGAGGGCGGTGAAAGCGAAAGCCGATGCCATTATCCAACTGCTCCAGGAAGAAATGGAGAGCATTGCCGAGTCCTATGCTCAGATTAAAACCGGGCAAAAGGCGATTAACGCTTATCAACCGCCATCGGTTGGTTTGGGATACTCGGAAGGAAAATTTGTGGACCGTAAGAAATAAAAGTGATTGTTGCTGATATTTTTCTTAAGCTACTTGCATAATTTAAGATTTCAGCTATAATGATCATGAAGGTGTCTTGGTTTGGCGTTCAAGGAGGGATACTCAGGTATTAGAACGATTTTAAGCCGGACATATTTATCCTTAGGAAGGGAAGTAGAGTTTTTAATGGCTTACGAGGACAAAACATTGGTATGTAAAGAATGCGGTGCGGAGTTTGTTTTTACCGCGGGTGAACAGGAGTTTTATGCTGAGAAAGGATTCACCAACGAGCCGGCCCGTTGCCGCGACTGCCGGCAAAAGAGAAAACAAAGAGGTCGGACGATGACTGAGGTGGTTTGCGCCAACTGTGGAGTAACAACCCAGGTTCCTTTTACGCCCTCCCAGGATCGCCCAGTGTATTGCAAAGAATGCTATGATATGATGAAAGTCGGCTAAAAGCTGATTGAAATAAAAGCCGGTTCGCGATTTAATTGCGAAAATGAGAAAAACCTCCTTTGCCCTCCAGAGGAGGTTTTTTTATATCATAAAAAGGGTAGAGAAGATCAACTCTAATCCTAATGATTAAAAAAGCCGATTAATTAGTTAAGAAGAGAATTGGTGTTGGTTAATTTCGTAAAGCGGAAATCCAAGAGCGGTTAGGAGATTGAGTCTCGATTGACCCGGGACCAAGGACCGGAAGAATGGCCATAAATGGGAACTATAGATTGGGAAGGGACGTTATTATTAAAAAATGCCACGGGTACCGTCCTTTTTGCCAAGGGTTGAACTGACGAAAGATTACTGACTTATTTTCCTGCGCTACAAAGGATTATTTTTCCCGAAAGGGAATATATCTAAATTATATCTTACAGAAAAGACAACAGCATAAAGGGGGTGGGAGATGAAGAATGCCTTAATGACATTCGGTTGTTGATGCCCACCTCCTGTTCTTTTTCAAGACAACATGATTAGTAATTTAATCATAATTTTATTTCCTGAACCGATTTGGGTATATTATTCATGACGCGGTTACCTCTAAAACGACAAGGGAAGGAGTGGATTGGATGGAGGTTAAGGTCTTTGGAAAAAACATTGAGGTAACGGATGCTCTCCGTCAATACTCGGAAAAAAAGGTGGGGAAGATTGGTAAATTTTTCGCGCAGGAACCGCCGACAGCCCTTGTTACTTTGTCGGTTGAACGGGGAGTGCACGTTGTGGACATTACTATCTCCATCAATGGTCTCTTGCTTCGTGGTGAAGAAAAAAGTTCCGATATGTATAGCTCGGTCGATGGCGCCGTAGAAAAGATTGAGCGTCAAATCCATAAGTATAAAACTAGAATTAACCGGAAATTAAGGGAAGAGAACAAAATTATTACACCGACACCCAACGATACAGTGGAGGTAACCGCCGATCCGAAGATTGTCCGCACCAAACGTTTTGCCATTAAACCGATGTCGGCGGAGGAAGCGGTGATGCAAATGGAGTTACTAGGCCATGACTTCTTTGTCTTCTTCAACCCGGATCTGGAGGAAGTCAATGTCGTATACAAGCGAAAAGACGGTAATTACGGGTTGATTGAACCGGAATTCTAAGAGACAAAGGAAGAAATCGAGATAAATTATATAAAAATAAGGAGAGCCGGTCCTAACGCAAGGTTGGGACCGGTTTTCCCTTTAAAAATATTCGTTCACAAAATTGTCGGTTGGTGGGAAAAGGTGATTGAGGAGTGTAAACAGATCCTTGTCCAAGAGGGTTAATGCGCCGCTCTCGATCAAGGTTTGGGGACGATCACGGCCGGTGATTAGACTGGCCAAGCCGCCGACGGTGCAATGGACGGCCGGTTTTTTACCGGTGGTTTTCGTGACTTCCATTTTTCCTTTGGTAAGTTTAAGATGGTAGATTCCGCTGTTTTCGGGAAGCAGCGGATCGGTGACCGCCATGGTCCAGGCGGTGGAGAGCGGAGGATAGGTGAGTGCTTCCAACGCCAACCGGACACTGGTGACGCGGCCGAGATAGACGGGTTGGGTTCCGGGCAAGTGATAAGGGGTGAGGAGGCAAGGTTGTCCCTTTGATCCGGAGGGGGTCATTCCGGGTAGAAGTGATTCCGGGTTGGATTTTTGGGAATGCTCCGCCCCGGCCCGGGTCGGACCGGCTTCATGAGGGGTTACCAAGCCGGGCTCCGTATAATGGACAGTGAGATGTTGAAGAAAAGCCGCCTGTAAACGCTAACATAAAACTGATCCATTTTTGGGGAAAGCGCTGACGTAAAAGTGATCCACTCTGATCAAATTCCTGTACATTGAAGGTACCACCACTTCGTGTACAGGAGGTAAGGAGATGAT
>JAAYHY010000039.1 GCA_012735135.1 Bacillota bacterium
CAAGGTGGGTGTGGGCGAAATGGCCGCTTTCGATCACAGCTTCGTTGACCTGGGCGAACGGGTGGTAGCCAAAGCCCTGGACGACCGGGTGGGTTGTGCCGTGTTGATTGAAGCCTTAAAACAGGTCCGGAACCCCCAAAACGACCTCTATTGCACCTTCACCGTCCAGGAAGAGGTAGGTCTCCGGGGTGCCAAAACCTCCGCCTTCGGTATTGAACCCGATCTTGCCATCGCCCTTGATGTGACCGGGACCGGAGACACGCCGGAAGCGCCCAAACTGGCCATGAAACTGGGAGCGGGAGCCGCCATCAAAGTTAAAGATCTTTCTTTAATCACCCATCCCCGCGTGAAAGACCTCTTAACCGAACTGGCGGAGAAAAACAACATCCCTTACCAGTTTGAAGTATTACCCTTCGGCGGGACCGACGCCGGCGCCATCCATTTGACGAAGGCCGGAATCCCGGCGGGCGTAATCTCCATCCCTTGCCGTTA
This sequence comes from Bacillota bacterium, assembly GCA_012735135.1. Taxonomy (GTDB): domain Bacteria; phylum Bacillota; class UBA4882; order UBA10575; family UBA10575; genus Capillibacterium. The sequence continues at coordinate 493 of JAAYHY010000039.1, forward strand.
CCTCCATTCCCCGTCGGAGATGGTAGACCTCAACGATGTGGAAGCTGCGGTCCGCCTGGTGGTAGCCGCCATGGAGCATCCCATCACCCTTTAACACCTTATAAAAAAAGAGGCTGCAGAGCAGCCTCTTTTTTCTCCGTTAAACAACCATTTTACCTTCTTTTAACAGACGTTCCAGTTCGAAGACGATAAAATCTTGTTCGTTGGAGAAGGGGGAAATAATGCTGGCCTTAGCTTTCACTTCGGGCACTGCATTGGCCGGGGCAATGGCGAGCCCCGCATCGCGAAAGAGGGCAAGATCGTTAAGCCAGTCACCAAAAGCGACTGTTTCGGCCGGTTCAACGTTGAGCAGCCCGGCCAGGTGCTTTAAGCCACTGCCCTTATCCACCCCCTGCGGGCGGATGAGCAAATGGTTGTAACCGGCAATGAGGCTGGGATGGATTTCCATGTAAGTGCCGGGCAGCATCATATTTAAGGCTTTATTAATCCCCCGGATTTTTGCTTCTTCGCCGCCGATAATGATCTGTTCCACCTGCTGGAAATGGGAAAGCCTATCCGGTTCCGGGACCGGCTGGAAGGCAAACCCCCATGAGTAAATCTCGGGCGCCGGTTCGTCCGTAAAATAGTGAATCCGGTCGTTACTGATCAGATAGACCCGATGCAGTTCATCCTGGAGCATCGACAAGACCGTCTTCGTCACGGCGGGAGCAACTGTCGCAAGCCTCGGCTCCGTCCAGCCAATCGGCCGGAGGTAAGCGCCGTCGGTGCAAACAAAATGGACGGGAAAACCCAATAAATCCTGGATCGGCGCCGTAAAATGATACATCCGCCCGGTCACAAAGGCGATTTGCACTCCGGCCTGTTGTAAGGTGTTCAGCATCTTCCTGGTCTCTTGACCAATGGTTTTATCTTCTTTTAATAAAGTACCGTCCAGATCGAAGGCTAACAACTTTAATTTAGGCACGCCTCTCCCTCCTTCCTCCTTGGGTTTGGTCTTCTCCGGTCATGGCAAATCTTTAAGCCTTGGCTAAATCTTCCTGCCCCCGCTTGGAGCCACCTTAAAAGTTTGTTATAATAAATAAAATTCAGGACGAAAGTTTAAAACTAGAAGGTAAGGTAAACTAATCCCCTGCTACAAGCAGGGGATAGTGACCAAAACCTATTTTACCATAATAAAAAGAATTCGTCACTATTTTAACACCCCTTTAAGGAGGAAACATGGCAATCAATACGGAAGAACGCCGCTATGAAGAAGAAAGGCTTGCCAAGACCCGATCGGTTATCAATTGTTTGCTGTCGGAGAAAAAAGCATTTTTTGCCCGGTTAAAAGAAGAGGTGCGCAAAGACCGGAAGACCATGTGGGAAGAAGGTCACCACGTCGTTGATAGTTTTGCTTCCGCGGTCAACTTTGCCCAACAGCTGAACAATCTCCGCTACACCGAACTGGCGGCCATCAACAACCAACGGACCATTCGCAAACTGGAAAAAATGCTGGATTCACCCTACTTTGCCCGGATTGATTTTCATGAGCAGGGAACACCCGCGGCGGAAGCCATTTACATTGGCATCTCCTCGTTGCCCGACCCGGAAGGAAAACCCCTCATTTACGATTGGCGGGCCCCGGTCTCCAGCATGTTTTATGATTACGAATTGGGCCCGGCGCAGTACCGGTGTGAAGCGGGGGTCATTAGCGGGGAAATACAACTTAAGCGCCAGTATAAAATCGAACACGGCCGTTTAGTTTATCTGTTCGATTGTAACCTAAAGATTGACGACGAGATTCTCCAGGAGATTCTGAGCAAACATAGTGATGAAAAGATGCGGTCCATCGTCACCAGCATTCAACGGGAACAAAACCGGGTCATCCGTGACGATGACCATCCCGTTCTCCTGGTGCAAGGAGCCGCCGGCAGCGGGAAAACCTCCGTTGCCCTCCACCGGGCCGCTTATTACCTTTATAAAGAACGGGACCGCATTACCAGCAAGAACATCCTTATCTTCTCACCCAACCATTTGTTCGCCGATTACATCGCCAATGTCCTGCCGGAATTGGGCGAAGAAATGGTGCGCTGTACTACCTTCCAGGATTTGGCGGCCCGTTTCCTCCCGCCCGGGTTATCGGTGGAAGACCGCCACAACCAGCTGGAATTTGTGTTGACGGCCAGCGGGAGTCCTGAAGATTCCCTCCGCACCGAGAAGATTTACCTGCAGTCCACCCCCGAGTTTTTACAGTTGATCGATGACTACCAGCAATACATAACCCGGCAAGGGAAACCCTTTCCCGATCTCCGCTTCGAAGGGGAACTGATTCTGAGCAAAGAAGAACTACGGAAGCTCTACGACCAGTATTACGCCTATTTACCAATGAAAAAGCGTTTGGTTCAGTTACAACGGCGGGCCTTCTACCTCCTCCGTCCGCTTACCAAACGGAAGGTAAAGGAGTATACCCAAAAAATCACCCGGGAAGGTGAGCCTTTGGCTGAAAAGGAGATTATGGCCCGGAGCCGTTTGGCCCTCCGGAAGGAACTTTTGCCCCTCCGGGCCGCCATCCATTCCTGGACCGCCATCGATTGTTACCAGCTGTACCGGGAACTCTTTGCCAATCAGGAACTGCTAACCAAGATCGCCGCCGGGCGTTTTCCCCCGGCTGTCCTGGAACGCCTCCGCCGGGCGGTACTGAAAACCTTGGACGCCAAAATTTTGGCCTACGAAGACCTGGCTCCTTTCTTGTATTTCCGGGGGAAAATTGAAGGATTCCCCAGGTTTTCCCAGATTAAACACATCATCATCGATGAGGCCCAAGATTATACGTTATTCCACTACCAGATCATCAAAGAAATGTTTCCGGCGGCAACCTTTACTATCCTGGGCGATTCCAACCAGGCAATCCATCCCCGGCAATACCGTAGTTCTTTTGAAGAGATCCGGAAGCTCTTTGCCGCCCAAAATCCGATCCTTCTTTCATTAAATAAAAGTTACCGGTCAACCGGGGAAATTACCGTCTTCACCCTCCAACTTTTGGGGGAGACGGTGACGTCAAAAACCGAATATATTAACCGTCCGGGGCCGAAACCGGTTATTGTCAAAGTGACCGACCCCTCCGTCCTCGTGCCCGCCCTGACCGAGCAACTCCGTTCCCTCGTGGCGGAAGGATTCTCTTCCCTGGCGGTGATTACCAAGACCGCCTGTGAAGCGCAGCGGGTTTATGAAGCCCTTAAAAAAGTGATCCCGGTCCGTCTGATTACCAAGGAAGAAAAAACCTTTTCCAATGGTCCGTTGATCATCCCGTCCTACCTGGCTAAAGGATTGGAGTTCGATGCGGTCTTAATCGCCGATTGTTCCCGGGAAACCTACGGTCAGGCGGAGGAACTCCCCCTCTTTTATACGGTTTGCACCCGCGCTTTACACCGGCTCTTTCTTTATTATACCGGGGAGCCTTCGCCTTTTTTGGCCAAGGTCAATCCGGAACTTTACTCCCAAGCAACCTATCCCAAACAAAGGAGTGAGTGTGATGGTTAACCCTGCTGACCTGGGAATCCAGATCCCTGCTGTCCTGGTCCCCGCTCCCCATGTGGACCGGCACAAATGGGCGGTCATTGCCTGTGACCAGTATACCTCCGATCCCGCCTATTGGGCGGAAGTCCGAAGGTACGTTGGCGATTCCCCTTCCACGCTGGATCTGATCCTTCCCGAAGTTTATCTGGCCGATCCGGACGTCGATACCAAAATAAAGGCGATTAACCGCCGGATGCAAACTTACTTACGGGAGAAGGTTTTGACGCCCCTTGCCCCGGGTTTGATCCTGGTCGACCGGCGGACACCCCATGTCCCCTCCCGGAAAGGTTTATTACTCGCCATTGATCTGGAAAAATACGAGTACCGGCCCGGAACCAAAAGTTTAATCCGGCCTACCGAAGAAACCATCGCTGAACGGCTCCCGCCGCGCATCAAAATCCGCGCCGGGGCCGAACTGGAACTTCCCCATATTTTACTCCTGCTGGATGATCCCGGCCATACGGTGATCGAACCCCTTTTTGCCCAAAGGGCTAGGTTAACCCGGATCTATGATTTTGATTTGATGATGAATGGCGGGCGTCTGACCGGCTACCACGTGACGGACCCCCAACTTTTAGCGGAGACTTTTACCGCTTTGGCCCGCTTAACCGTCCCGGCGGGCACCGCCGCCAAAGGCGGCGCCCGGGAGGAATCCTTTCTCTTTGCCGTAGGCGACGGCAACCATTCACTGGCCACCGCGAAGGCTTACTGGGAAAGGGTCAAAGCGGAAACCGCCGACCCGGCGGTCCTTCAGCACCACCCGGCCCGCTACTGTCTGGTGGAAGTGGTGAACCTCTACGACGCAGGCGTTGTTTTCCATCCGATTCATCGTCTTTTATTTAACGTAAACCTTGACCAGTTTTTGCAGGAACTGCAAAACGGCTGTCCTTGCCGGGTTACCACCACACCCGGAAAGGCGCCGGTTCAACCGGTGGCCCCTGAAACCCGGGGGTTCCGGTTTTGGAATGGGGCCGCCAGTGGAACCGTCACCATCGAAGACACCTCTTCCAACCTGGTAATCGCCGTTCTCCAGGCTTTTCTCGACGGTTATCTCCGCCGGCATCCTGAAACCCGGATCGATTATACCCACGGCACGGAAGCCACCATGAAACTGGCAGCCCAACCGGGCAACCTCGGCCTTTTCCTCCCGCCCTTGCCCAAACAGGAACTGTTTCCCACCGTCATGCGGGATGGCGCCTTACCCCGGAAAACATTCTCCATGGGGGAAGCCGAGGAGAAACGCTTTTATTTCGAGGCCCGCCGGATCACATTGGCTTGATCGCAAAGATTAAGCATTCCTATGGATTTTTTTGGGTAATCTAAAGTTCGGCTCCGGTTGGAAGCGGGCAGCCGCATTTTGGGATATCTGAAGTTAAGTAAGAAGTGGGATTAAGTGTGGCTCAAGCCGGCCTACCGCCGGCTTGAGCGGAGAGAGAAAGAAGATCAAAAAAGACGGTTCCGGTCTTTTCCGGAACCGTCTTTTTCTTTTGTCGAAGCACGGCAAGCCATTTATTGAAGGCAAAATCAAGAAAAATCATGGTCGGTTTCTTTACGGAGGATCACATCATGAGCGCCGCCTTCCCGGAGGGTAAGAGGGGAGACCAATGTGAGCCGGGCTTTCTGTTGGAGCTCCGGAATAGTCAAAGCCCCGCAGTTACACATCGTCGACTTAATCTTAGCCAGGGTCAAATCCAGGTTATCCTTCATTTTTCCGGCATAGGGCACATAGGAATCGACCCCTTCTTCAAAGGTAAGCTTTTCTTCGCCGCCCAAATCATAGCGGGCCCAGTTCCGCGCACGGTTTGAGCCTTCGCCCCAGTATTCTTTCACATAGGTCATCCCTTTCCGGATCTTGGGCGCAGGGCTCTCATCAAAGCGGGCAAAATACCGGCCCAGCATCACAAAATCGGCCCCCATCGCCAAGGCGAGGACGATATGGTAATCATGGACGATTCCCCCGTCGGAACAGATTGGGATATATTCCCCGGTCCGCTGATAGTATTCATCCCGGGCTTTTGCCACTTCAATCACGGCCGTGGCTTGTCCCCGGCCGATTCCCTTCTGTTCCCGGGTAATACAGATCGAACCGCCACCAATCCCAACCTTGATGAAGTCGGCTCCCGCTTCGGCCAGGTACAGAAAGCCTTCCTTATCCACCACATTGCCGCCGCCGACTTTAACTTCGCCGTTGTACTCTTTTTTAATCGTTTGAATGGTTTCATACTGCCATTCGGTAAACCCGTCGGAAGAATCGACGCACAACAGATCAGCGCCGGCCTCCACCAATGCCGGAACCCGTTCCCGGTAATCCCTGGTGTTAATCCCGGCCCCCACGACCAAGCGTTTATGGTGATCCAGCAATTCCAAGGGGTTTTCCTTATGGGCGGTATAGTCCTTCCGGAAAACCAGATAGCATAAATTTTGCTGCTCATCGATGATGGGTAAGCAGTTTAACTTGTGTTCACAGATCAGATCGTTGGCCTCTGAGAGAGTGAGTCCTTCTTTCCCATAAACCATCGCCGAAAAAGGAGTCATAAAATCTTTCACTTTCATCTCCAGCGGGGTCCGGCCTTTCCGGTAGTCCCGGCTGGTGACGATCCCCAAGAGTTTCCCGGTGGGCGACCCGTCGGCCGTAATCGCAATCGTCGAATGGCCGGTGCGGGCGGTTAAGGCTAAAACATCCTTCAGGGTATGCTCGGGGGTTAAGTTGGAGTCGCTGACGACAAAACCGGCTTTATAATTTTTGACCCGTTTCACCATTTCCGCCTGGTCCGCGATGGGTTGGGAAGCATAGATAAAGGAGACCCCACCCGAACGGGCCAATTCCACCGCCATCCGGTCCCCGGAAACGGCTTGCATAATCGCAGAGACAAGCGGGATGTTTAAATACAATGGAGAAGTTTCCCCCCGTCTGTACCGGAGGATGGGTGTTTTCAAGCTTACATTTTCCGGAACACAATCTTTCGTGGTTAAATTGGGCAGCAGTAGATATTCACTGAAGGTGCGACTGGGTTCTTCATAAATATAAGCCACAAAATCCCCTCCTTTCTTTTCTCTTAAATTTTATCAATTATAAAGAAGTTTTTTCCCACTGTCAAGTCTATCTATAGAATAACCCGTTCTCCTTTTTCCCCCTAATTGAAAAAGCCAAATCCACCCCCTTAAGATTTGATATGGAAATTCTTTTTCAAACGCTTGGGTAGTCGCTCACGCCGGCTACGGCCGTCTTTGCTCCGCTCCGCAGAAAGCGGGCAACCGCTTTATTTCAATAAAAGCAGGGCGCAGCCTAAGTATTTTCTAGGGTGAAGCCTTGCATAGGTAAACTTCTCCGGGGCATATTAGTCATGAAATAACCAAACCCGATGCGTAGAAAGGAAGGTAGAAAAAGTGGAGGAGGAAAAAAGAGAACGGTTTACACCAAAGGTTACCATCCCTTTACTGGCCGTCGCCTTAGTCGCCGCTTTGGCCTGGGGCTTTACGCAGTTCCGGGCTAGAAGAAACTGGGAAATCCGGGCGGAAAACCAATACAACCGGTCCTTTTCCGAATTATCAACCCATGTGGGCGAATTGGAAAACCTCTTGGCGGAGGTGCTGGTCTCCAATTCCCGTTCCAAACTGATTAAAAGTTTTTCTGATATATGGCGCCAAGCCTATCTATCCCAGGAAGATTTAGGCCAACTGCCTTTAACGGCCATTGAATTAACGAGGACGAAGGAATTCTTAGCGAAAGTAGGGGCTTTTGCTTTTAATACCGTTTCTAAACTGAACACGGAGACGGCCGCTCCCGTCAGCACCGGGGACGGATCTATTCAGCACCTCTCGGATCAAGACTGGCAAACCCTCAACGCTTTACACCGGCAAGCCAAGTATCTCGTCGACCAACTGGTCGATCTCCAGGAAAGCATGCTGGAATCAGGGGAGAAATGGCTGGGGGTGGATCGGTTGTCCGCCTCGGCCTTAGCGGCCGATGTGACCGACCGTTTAGAAACCAACAAAATCACAAAAAGCTTTATGATGCTGGAAGACGGCTTTCAACGCCTACCCGAACCGGAGATGGAAGGGAATTTGCTGAACATCCGGCCGGCGCCGAAAGGTATTACCGGAGAGGAAATCTCCCAAGAACAAGGCAAAGAGCTGGCCAGCAATTTCGTGAATAAGGATGAACCCCGCTACGAAGTGACTTACGAAGGAAAGACCAACGGCGATTATCCGCTCTACATTTATAATTTAAACAAAAAGGGAGAAAAGGGGCGGGCAGCGGAAAGCGGACGCTTGGCGTTGACCACCAAAGGGGGGCACCTAGCCTGGCTGCTTAAAGAAAGGCCTGTCGCCGAAAGAAAACTCACCCTGGACGAAGCGAAAGAAGCGGCCAGAAAATATCTGGAAAGCCGGGACTACGCCGGCATGAAGCCGGTAGCGGTAGAGGAATACCGGAACGTGGTCGTCGTCGCGCTCTGCCCCGTCCGCGGAGGAATAATGATCTACCCGGAAATGATCAAAGTCCAGGTCGCCATGGACGACGGGGAAATTATGGGGGTCGAAACCATGTCCTATTTAACGTTCCATGATCCCCAGCGCACACTCGCCACCCCCGGCCTGACCGAGGCTGAAATCGGTCAACGCCTCAATAAACACCTGAAGGTCGAGGCGATCAACCAAGCTGTCATCCTCAACGACCAATATGAAGAGGTGCTGACTTACGAATATACCGGCCGGGTGGGTGAGAACCGTTACCGGGTTTACCTCAATGCCGCCACCGGTGAAGAGGAACGGATTCAACGCATCGATGAACAAGGGCTGGAAACCAAATAAACCGGCAAGCGCCGGTTTTTTTTTCTAAATTTTTGGGCCAGATAAACCGAATAATAATTATGGACACTTCTTAAGTATTAAACAGGAGGATTTATTATTGCATGAGTCGACGCATATTACTGGTAGATGATGCCATAGTAATCAGACTAATGTTAACCAAGATCTTAACCTCTGCCGGTTATATAATTGCCGGTGAAGCCGGTGATGGCTTGGAAGCGGTGGAAAAATATAAAAAACTCAAGCCCGATTTGGTGACCATGGATATAACCATGCCGAAGATGTCGGGGATCGACGCCGTCCGGGCGATCAAAGCCTACGATCCGGAAGCCCGGATTGTGATCTGTTCGGCCATGGGGCAACAGTCGATGGTCATCGAAGCCATCAACGCCGGAGCCAGCACTTACATCACTAAACCTTTCAATCGGGGAAAAGTCCTTGCCGCAGTAGAAACCGCCTTACGTTAACTCCTCCGCCACTTTTAAACCGCACCCTGCCGGGCGCTTGGCCACAAAAGGAAAGGAGTTCTGGCCATGGGGAAGAGAATAATGCTTGTCGACGACGCGAAGGTCGTCCTACTAAAACTGAGCCGCCTTCTGTCGGCGGCAGGGTATGAGATTGCCGCCGTCGCCAGTACCGGAACCGACGGCATTGAGTTGTATAAACAACATCTTCCCGATTTAGTGATTATGGATATTTCTTTACCCGATATGAAAGGAATTGAAGCGGTTAAAAAAATTATCCAATTCGATCCGGAGGCCCGGATTATTATGTGCACTTATCTGGCGAAAAAATCCACGGTGATCGAGGCCATTTTGGCCGGCGCCCGGAACTACATCTAAAAACCCTTTGAGGTCCAGAAAGTCATCGACGTCGTTTCCGTCGTGATTAATAGTTGATCAGCGCCGCAACAAAAGAAAGGCGCCGCCCACCATTAAAAGGAGACCAATGATTTTCCCCCCGGTGAACGGGACGGTTTCCTGACTGAAGAGGCCGAAATGATCAATTAAATAGGCGGTCAGCAACTGGCAGAAGATGATCCCGGTGGTGGCGTTCCCCACCCCTATCTTTGGGATGGCCACCGCTACCCCATAAATAATGGCTACCCCGAGGGGACCGCCTAACCAGTAATAAAGGGGCACTTTCCCAATTTCGGCAAGAAGAGAACTTTTCTTACTAAAAAAAAGGAAGAAAAGACCGACAGTAACAGTTCCCAAGAGTTGTACCCCAAAAGATGCCGGGATCAACCCTAATTTTTTTCCCAAATACGAATTAAGGCACCCCTGCACCGCCATTAAAGCGCCGGCCAGACCGGCAACGAGCAAAAAAGCGATCTCCACCCGCACCATCCTTTCTTTTAAATAGTCGCTTTTATTCTCTCCGCCTCCGCTTAGGCATATCCGGTCGGCAGCCATGAATAAGATGGAAGGCAGAGGGGGAGAGGAAGATGGGTCTGGTTTTACCCGCCGCGGTTTTAGGTTTAGCCGTCGGGTTAATCGGGGCCGGCTGCGGTGGACTGGCCGCCGGTTTCTTCCCGGCTGTTACCCAACGGCAGCAAAGTCTGTTAATGGGTTCCTCCGGCGGCATCATGCTTGGGGTCGTCGCCTGGGATCTCTTTCCGGAAGCCTGGAGCTTGGATCCCTTCTATACACTCGCCGGTTTGGGCGGAGGGATCCTTTTCATCCTTTTCCTGCGACGATGGGAACAAGAAAACCCCCCTCTCACCACAGAAGAGCGTTTCACCAAGACCGGCCTGCTTTTGGGCCTGGGGATCGCTCTCCATAATTTCCCGGAAGGACTTGCCGTCGGAACCGTCTTTGCCCATGATCCCACCGCTGCCCTCTGGTGGGAACTCTCTCTCTTAATGGCCGTCCATAATATCCCTGAAGGGTTAGCGGTGGCGACCACCTTGCGTTTGGGGCGAACAGGGTGGTGGACGATTGCCCTTACTCTTTTTCTGGCAGAAATTCCAATGGCGGTCGGCGCGCTTCTCGGCGGCATTCTCGGGACAATCTCCCCGCCCTGGACCGCCACGGCTTTAGGGTTTGCCGGTGGCGCGATGTTGACCCTCGTCAGCGTGGAAATGGCTCCCCTAGCGGCCCGTCTAGCCGGTTGGCGCTGGGCCTTCGCCGGTCTGGGCGCCGGCGCCGCCATCGCCCGCCTCCTTTCTTTTCTCCTTGCCTCCTAAGTATAAATGGACAGGGGCCGGGAAAAATAGAAAAAAGGAGGTATGAAGGATTGCCGAAGAATGACGTAAAAGTAAGATGCTACGTGGATAGCTGTCAATACTGGGACCATAATAACCTGTGTGACGCGGATGTGATTGAGGTCGACAACCAACAGGCCGGTCATGATATGGAGATTGGGGCGCTAGGGGAAGGCTTTGGTGAAGCCCAACCTTCGAAGGCGACATACTGCCGGACCTTTACCCCCAAAAAGAAGCAGTAAAATTACCCCCGCCTGTCCCGCCGGCAGGCGGTATTTTATTTCAGGAAAGCGCCTAAATTAACATTTCCAATATACCCGCGGTGCCTGGATGATAAAATCTTAACCAGGCCAAAAATAAGCTCAGAATTCCGGGCTGGCCATAAATCTGGTTTATACAGAGAGGAGTGATGCCGATGGCGACCGCTTCCCCCTTCCGGACCCTGGTTGAAGTCGGCAATCCGGCGGAAGCCGAGCTAATCAAAGGTTTACTGGAGGGAGCCGGAATAAAATGTTTTATTCCCGACGCCAATCTAGGCCTCATCTACGGCGGCGCCCTCGGCTTTAAAATTCAGGTCCCGGCCGCCGATTGGCGCCAAGCCAAAACTTTGCTGGAAACTGTCGCTTGTCACCCCTTGCCTGGGGAAGAAAAGGAAGAATAAACGCCTCGTATATATTTATACATAATTTTTGCATAATAATTATTGATCCGCTCCGGTTAATCCTATATAATAACGTTGAGGAATAAAGGAGGTCGGATCAATGAAAGTTTCCAAAGTTGTATTGGCTTATTCGGGCGGGTTGGATACTTCAATTATTATCCCCTGGCTCAAGGAGAATTACGGTTGTGAAGTAATTGCTTACGCCGCCGATGTCGGCCAGGGGGAGGAGCTCGCTCCTTTACGCGAAAAAGCGTTAAAGACCGGAGCCAGCAAAGTTTATATTGAAGACCTGAAGGAAGAATTTGTCACCAACTATATTTTTCCCATGTTGAAGGCGGGAGCCATCTATGAAGGGAAATACCTGATGGGCACCTCCATCGCCCGGCCGGTCATCGCCAAACGGCAGGTGGAGATCGCCGCTTTGGAGGGTGCCGATGCTGTGGCCCACGGGTGCACCGGGAAGGGTAATGACCAAGTCCGGTTCGAACTGACCTTTCGCTCCCTCAACCCCCAATTGAAAGTAATCGCCCCCTGGCGGGAATGGTCCCTCCGTTCCCGGCAGGAAGAGATCGCTTATGCCGAAGCCCATGGCATCGCTGTTCCGGTCACCAAAGAAAAGCCCTACTCCATGGACCGGAACCTCTGGCATATCAGTTACGAAGGGGGCATCCTGGAAGACCCGGCCCTGCCGCCCGATGAAGGGATGTTTCAACTGACCGTGACCCCGGAAAAGGCCCCTGACTCTCCCGAAGAAGTGGAGATCGAGTTTGAGCAAGGGATCCCGGTGGCCGTCAACGGGCAAACCTATCACCCGGTCGCCCTGGTCGAGCACCTTAACCACTTGGGCGGAAAACACGGAATCGGCCGGGTTGACATTGTCGAAAACCGTTTGGTTGGCATCAAATCCCGGGGGGTCTATGAGACTCCGGGTGGAACCATTCTCTACACCGCCCACCAAGAATTGGAGTATTTAACCCTCGAACGGGATACAATGCACTACAAAGAGTTGGTCAGTAAGAAATATGCGGAACTGGTCTATAATGGGCAATGGTTCTCCCCGCTCCGGGAGGCGCTGGATGCCTTCGTCAACAAAACCCAGGAGCGGGTCAGCGGAACCGTCCGGCTCAAACTTTGGAAAGGTCATTGCTGGCCAATCGCCAGAAAATCCCCGTACAGTCTCTACCGCGAAGACCTGGCCACCTTCGAGGCCGATACCGTTTATAACCAAAAAGACGCCGAAGGGTTCATCAAACTATTCGGCCTGCCTCAACAGGTCTGGCACATGGTGAAAAAGGATTAACCTGTCCTTGCTTCCAGTTCCCTTGAACACCCTTTATCTCTCCCTTTCATATACTATCCTAAAGAAAGCACACCTTCACGAACACGCAAGGAGAAAGGGGGATCAAAGTGGAGACAAGGGAAAAAATCGTACAGCTGGTCGTGGATAAGGACTGGACCCCGGAGACCATTTCCTCGCTGGGTAGCGGTTTTTTTTACCACTTGTCTTACCCTGTGGAAGCAATCGCGCCTGAACTCCTTGCCGATCTAAGAGCCAATCTTTTGCCGCCAGGAACCGAACTGGAGATCATTTATCGCAAAGGTGGCGACTGGCGACGGGTAGCCCTGGCCGAACTGGACCGGTGGTTGGACTTTCAAACCTTTATCCGGCTGGAATTCCGTCTGATGCAGACGGCGCCCTCTTTGAAAGCAGTCCGTACCAACCCGAAAAACGGTTACCTTCTCCGCTATAAACCGGATCCCCGCCCTTAGGGCGGGGATTTTTATTATGGGTTTTACCTGCAGGAGATTAAACCGGCTTGTCGAAGAAGAATTTGAACATCGGAGAAGAGGTGGTTCCTTTGCTGGTCGCGAAAGAACTGACGAAAATCTTTAATAATGGCGTGGTTGCTTTAGATCAGGTTTCCCTCTCCGTCCAGAAGGGTGAGTTTGTTTTTCTGGTTGGTCCGAGCGGAGCTGGTAAATCCACTTTTCTCAATTTAGTGATCCGCCGCGAAGTGCCCACCTCCGGCCTGATTAAGGTCAACCAACAAAATATCGCTCTACTTAAGAAAAAGGAGATTGCCCACCTTCGCCGCAGTATTGGCGTGATCTTCCAGGATTACAAACTCTTACCCCAAAAAACCGTATACGAGAATGTGGCCTTTGCTTTGGAAGTAATTGGGGCCAGCCCCAAAGAGATTAGAGAGCGGGTCTATAACGTCTTGGAATTGGTTGGTCTCTTGAATAAAGCCCATGTCCTTCCGTCGGAATTATCCGGGGGAGAGCAGCAGCGGGTCAGTTTAGCCCGGGCCCTCGTCAACCGGCCTTTGTTATTACTGGCCGATGAACCCACCGGAAATTTGGATCCCGATACCTCCTGGGAGATTATGGAGCTTTTGCGCGAGATCAATCGGCGCGGAACGACCATTGTCATGGCCACCCACAACCGGGAGATCGTAGATAAAATGCGCAAACGGGTCATCGCATTAGACCACGGGAAACTGGTCCGGGACACCCCCAAAGGAGGTTACCACCTTGAAGCTTAGAACCTTTTTCTTCTTCCTCCGTGAAGCCCTCAAAGGACTGGTCCGTAACCGGTTGATGACCTTAACGGCCATGGGGATCATCACCATTGGTCTCTTTCTGTTTGGGATGTTTTTTTTAATTACCGCCAACTTCCGGTATTTTACCACATTAGCTTGGGAAGAAGTTGAAATTCGTGTCTTTTTGGAACCGGCGGCGCGCAATCCGGAAGCGGTCGGCCATAAGCTTGCCGCCCTGCCCGGAGTGGCAAAGGTCACCTTTATTTCCAAAGCGGAAGGGGCGGCGGCCTTAGAACGGATGCTGGGCCAGAAGAATCTCTTTCTCAGCGGTGAAAATCCCCTGCCCGATGCTTACACCTTAAAATTAACAGAAACAGCGGATCCCAAGGAAGTGACCAGGTTGGCCTCGGACATCCCCGGTGTCGAGGAGGTTGTCTTTGGGCGGGACTTTGTCGAGTTTCTCCAGATGATCAACCATTTTACCCTAGTCGTCGGACTGATCTTTTTAATTCTAACCGCTTTGGCCGTCCTGTACATCGTGGCGAATACGATCCAACTGACGGTCTACGCCCGCCGGAAAGAGATTGAGATTATGAAGTTAGTCGGGGCCACCGATTCCTTTGTCCGCTGGCCTTTCCTGTTGGAAGGGGTAATCTTGGGGTTACTCGGCGCCGGCCTCGCCGTCTTCCTTTTAACGGAAGCCTACGCTTTCCTGGTTCAACGGTTAGGCCTTTACCGCCGTTTCCTTCCCCTCCGGGCCGACCAGGAGCTCAAAGTCCAGCTCATGATCGTCCTTTTCGTAATGGGTCTTTTCTTTGGTAGCTTCGGGAGTCGTATTTCCCTCAAAAGGTACCTAAAAGTTTAAGTTATATCCGCCTTTCCCCTTTCATATGCTCTTATGGAATCGCTGCGGGGCGCCTTTGAAGAGCAGGGAAGGAGACGAAAGGTGTGGTTATAAAGATAAAACGGCCGGTAAACCGGCTGTTCCCCTTAGTGCTGATCCTGTTTTTATTGACGGTTTCCTTTGGTTTGGGTTTTGCTTCCGTCCAGGGTAAATTTGGCGATCTGGTCCTGGCCGGCCAGATCATCCCTTTGCTGAAATTTAAATATTATAGACCCTTGCGCCTTTCGCGGCTGCTCCTTACCTACTGGCAAACCGGAAGCGTTCCCGCCCTTCTCGCCAGCTTAAATGATCCATACACCCGGTACCTGACACCGGAAGAATATAACCAGTTGCTGGAGGAGAATAAAGGCGTCTACGGTGGCGTCGGTCTTTACCTGGAATATAAAGAAGAACAGCTGGTGATCTACCGGGTGATGAAAAACTCCCCGGCCGCCCGGGCCGGTTTGGCGCCGGGGGACCGGATTATCGCCATTGACCGGAAGTCGACGGCCGGGATGACTAGAGAAAGTGTCGCCGCCGCCATTTTAGGCCCGCCCGGAACCATTGTCTTCCTCACCATCCAACGGGGGGAAGGACCGCTCCAGACCACCCGGGAGATTGCTTTAGTCCGGACCCTGATCGACCCTTCCATCGAATGGGAGATCCGCTGGGACCAGGATGTAGGCAAGATTGGCTGGGTTACCCTTACCCAGTTCACCGAGGAGACGGGGGCCGATCTGGGACGCGCGTTACAACTGTTCGCCGAAGAAAAGGTGGCCGGTGTCATCTTGGATCTCCGCTACAACCCCGGCGGGTTATTAGTTTCCGCCCTGGAAGTCGCCAGCCGGTTGCTGCCCGGGGCCAAGGGACACCCCCTAGTTTCCCTCGAATACCGGAACCGGAAGACAGAAACCTTTCCGGCCTGGGCGAACCCCCATCCAACCTTTCCCCTGGTGGTCCTGGTTAATGAATGGAGCGCCAGCTCTGCGGAGATTGTGGCAGCAGCCGTCAAAGACTTGAAGGCCGGGGTTCTGGTCGGCAATACCACCTTTGGGAAGGGTTTGGTCCAGGATGTGATCCCCTTACGCGGGGGCGGCGCTTTGTATTTCACTGTGGCCCGCTATTTAACGGCCGGCGGTTATTCCATTCACCAAACCGGGGTCGAGCCGGATGTCCGGGTTACCCTCCCCGCTAACCCGGCCGCCCTGGGGCCCCCCGACCCTGCCTTTCTCCAGCAAGTCGACAGGCGCCAGGCTGAAACCGCTCTCCAAGTGCTCAAAGAGTTAATCCGTGCCCATCGGAAAGCCGCTGCCTAAAACGGGTTTTTTCCTTAAGAAAATACCCTTGATGCTTGTCGCCTCACCCGGCATAAATTTAATTTAATCCATTTCATAAAATTAATGTAGCCGGCGTGAGCGACATACCCGAAAGGGGAGTGATGAGCTTGCCTTTGCCGCCCCAAACCCCATTACCTTTCCCCCGCTCCCACCGCTTCCGACCTGCGCCGGGCTATTTTCTGTCCCCCCTTTTCTGCTTGCTTTTCCTGGCCGGTCAGTTTTTTTTCTGGTCAATCCTTCCACCACCGGCGCCGCCCGACCCAAACCGGGCCCCGGAACCAGTCTTTTCCGGCATTGGTTGGTCCGCCACGTGGGAATGGTTGTTTTATGGCCACCGGCCACAGCCTTCCATTCCCCGGTTACCCCGGAAACCCTCTCCACCGGCTCAACCCGCCCACCCGGTTCAGCCCGTGGTGGCGATCATCATTGATGATCTTGGTTTTGTGGAGAAACCAACGGAAGCCTTCTGGACCCTGGAATTTCCGCTTACCTTCGCTGTTTTGCCTTGGGGACGTTACTCGGAGAGCCACGCCCGGGAAGCCCTCCGCCGTGGACAGGAGGTCATTTTGCATCTCCCCATTGAACCTCTGGACCCCCAGACCGATCCGGGCCCCGGCGCCTTATCCAGTAGTTCTTCTCCGGAAGAGATGCGCCGCCGGCTAAAAGAGAATTTAACCGCCGTCCCGGGCATAACCGGCGTCAACAACCACATGGGCTCCAAAGGAACGCAGGACCGGCCCATGATGGAGTTGTTGATGACCGAGTTGAAAAAGGAAGGGTTGTTCTTCATCGACAGTATGACGATTCATTCCTCCATTGCCTGGTCCGTCGCGCAGGAATATGGGGTGCCCACTGCCCGCCGGGATGTCTTTCTTGATGGTTTGGGGGTGGAGATGATCCCGGCCCAAATTGATCTTTTGATCGAAAAAGCACTGGCCCAAGGCTCTGCCATCGGAATTGCCCATACCCGGCCCGGGGTGGCCGCAGCCCTGGCCGAAGCCTATCCCCGTTTTACCGCTGCCGGAATTAAACTGGTCCATGTCTCCACCCTTGTTAAATAAGTTTAAGGATTTGGGAAGAGGAATTGTTCGTTCGATGTCGAACACGAATGTATGTTCGACTTTTTTCTTGCCATTGCCATTCCCGGCTTCCTCTGTTATACTACAATTTACGTAAACCCATAGCGTGGAGATGATCCGATGTCCACTTTTAAACTTGTGGCCCCATACCCACCCCGCGGTGACCAACCGGAGGCCATTGACCAGTTGGTCTCCGGCTTATTGAACGGCGCCCGTAGCCAGGTCCTCCTGGGGGTGACCGGATCGGGCAAGACTTTTACCATGGCCAACATTATTGCCCGGGTCAACCGGCCGACCTTGGTAATCGCCCATAATAAGACCCTGGCTGCCCAGTTATATAGTGAATTTAAAGAGTTTTTTCCCGAAAACGCCGTCCATTACTTTGTCAGCTACTACGATTACTACCAACCGGAGGCCTATATCCCGCAGACCGATACCTACATCGAGAAAGACGCCAGTATCAACGAGGAGATTGACCGGTTGCGGCATGCGTCAACCTCCGCCCTATTTGAGCGGCGGGATGTTCTGATCGTGGCTAGTGTCTCCTGTATTTACGGCTTGGGTTCGCCCGAGGATTATCAGGGGATGACCCTTTCGCTAAAGCACGGCGATGTCCGCACCCGTGATAAGATTCTCCGTCGCTTGGTCGGCATTCAATACACCCGGAACGACCTTGGTTTTACCAGAGGCACTTTCCGGGTGCGCGGTGATGTCATTGAGATCATTCCCGTTTACGGTGAGACTGTAATCCGGATCGAGCTCTTCGGCGATGAAGTTGAAAAAATCCTGGAAGTCGATCCGCTCACCGGCGAGATCCTCGGGGAGAAAGAAAGCGTCACCATCTATCCCGGGACCCATTACGTCACCAGCGAAGAGAAGTTAAAAAGGGCTATTCGCTCCATCGAAAGTGAACTCGAGACCGAACTGGCCCGCTTGCGTCAAGAAGGAAAACTGCTGGAAGCCCAAAGGCTGGAACAACGTACCCGCTTTGATCTGGAAATGTTGCAGGAGGTCGGTTATTGTCAAGGCATTGAAAACTATTCCCGGCACCTGACCGGGCGCCAACCGGGTGAACCCCCCGCCACCCTCCTGGATTATTTCCCCGATGATTTTTTGCTTTTTATCGACGAATCCCACGTTACCATCCCGCAGCTGCGGGCCATGTACGCCGGGGACCGTTCCCGTAAGGAGACTCTGGTCGGCTACGGCTTCCGTTTACCGTCAGCCCTGGATAACCGCCCGTTACGCTTTGAAGAATTTGAAAAAGCCGTGAATCAAGTGATCTATGTCTCGGCAACCCCTGGTCCCTATGAACTCCAACAAGCTTCGCACGTTGTGGAACAGGTGATTCGCCCGACCGGCCTCCTGGATCCGGAAGTGGAAGTCCGTCCGGTAAAAGGACAGATCGATGACTTGATGGAAGAAGTTCGCCGCCGCACCGCCAAGGGTGAACGGGTTTTGGTCATCACCTTAACCAAACGGATGGCGGAAGACCTCACTGAATATTTGGAAGAGGCCGGCTTCCGGGTCAAATATCTCCACTCGGAGATTCACACTTTGGAACGGGTGGAGATCCTCCGCGATCTCCGCCTTGGGAAATTTGATGTCCTGGTCGGCATCAATCTTTTGCGGGAAGGATTGGACCTCCCCGAAGTGACGCTGGTGGCTATCTTGGACGCCGATAAAGAAGGCTTTCTCCGTTCGGAAACAACTTTGATCCAGATTATTGGCCGGGCCGCCCGTAATGTGGACGGGAAAGTGATCATGTACGCCGACCAGATCACCGATTCGATGGCCCGAGCGATCAAAGAGACCAACCGGCGCCGGAGCAAACAACTCCGTTACAACCAGGAGCATAACATTACCCCCGAATCGGTCCGGAAGGCCGTCCGGGATCTGATCAACCTGGAACAGGTAGCCGAAGAGAAAGTGGTCTACCATGCCCGGGCGCAAAAGATGAGCCGGGCCGAGGTGGAGGAGACGATCAACCGCTTAGAAGAGGAGATGCTCGCGGCGGCGGGCAAACTAGAGTTTGAAACAGCGGCCAAAATACGGGACGAATTAAAGGAATGGCGGAAATTACTGGAGGAATGAGTGAGTATGATGAAAGACCGGATTGTGATTAAAGGCGCCCGGGTTAACAACCTGAAAGACATTGACGTGGAAATTCCCCGGAACCAATTGGTGGTCATGACCGGACTCTCCGGATCGGGGAAATCATCCTTGGCCTTTGATACGATTTTTGCCGAAGGGCAACGCCGTTATGTCGAATCCCTCTCCGCGTATGCCCGGCAATTTCTTGGGCAGATGGACAAACCGGATGTGGACGACATTGAAGGACTGTCCCCGGCGATCTCCATCGACCAGAAAACCACCTCCCGGAATCCCCGTTCCACCGTCGGCACCGTCACGGAGATCTATGACTATTTACGGCTTTTGTATGCCCGGATTGGCCATCCCTTCTGTCCCACCTGTAACCGTCCGATCACAAAGCAAACGGTGGATCAGATCGTCGACCAGATCATGGCCCTTCCCGCGGAAACCAAATTCCAGGTCCTGGCGCCGATCGTCCGGGGACGGAAAGGCGAATACGTGAAGGTCTTCGCCGACCTGAAAAAAGAAGGTTTTGTCCGGGTCCGGGTAGATGGGGAGATTCGCTCCCTCGACGAAGAGATCAAACTGGCCAAATACCAGCAACACTGGATCGAAGCCGTCATCGACCGGTTAATTCTCCGTCCCGGCATTGAACAACGGCTTAGCGACTCGCTGGAAACAGCCCTGCAGTTGGCCAAGGGGCTGGTGATCATCGCTCCGCTGGAGGGGGAAGAATCCTTATTCAGCACCAACTTTGCCTGTCCGGAGTGTGGCTTCAGCTTTGAAGAGATTACCCCCCGCTTTTTCTCCTTCAACTCGCCCTACGGCGCCTGTCCTTCCTGTGATGGCCTTGGTTTCAAACTGGAAATCGACCCGGCTAAAGTTCTGGATACAAGCCGTTCCCTGAAAGAAGGGGCTGTCCTCGCCTGGAGCGCCGATGAAAACTCCTGGTCGCTTCAGTATCTCCTTAGCGTGGCCCGGTATTTGCATTTGGATCCCGATCTTCCCTTGGCCCAGGCCACTCCCGAACAGGTGCGCGTCCTCCTTTACGGTACCGGAAAAGAAAAAGTCCCTGTGGTCTACCGGGGAGAGGACGGCCGGCAGCTAAGGCAGGAATTTCACTTTGAAGGGATTGTGAATAACCTGAACCGCCGGTACCGTAGTACCCAATCGGACTATATCCGCCAGGAGATCGAGCGTAAATACATGACCCTCAGCCCGTGCACGGCCTGTCATGGAGCCCGGCTCCGCCCGGAAAGTCTAGCCGTCAAAGTTGGCCCCTACAATATCAGTGAACTGACCGCCCTCTCGATCAATCAAGTCCGGCATTTTCTCGCCACCTTGTCCCTGAGCGAAAAGGAAAAGGTCATTGCCAACCAGGTCCTGAAGGAGATTGATCAGCGGTTGCGTTTTCTGGTCGATGTCGGCCTTGATTATTTAACCCTCGACCGGACCGCCGGGACCCTTTCCGGAGGCGAAGCCCAACGGATCCGTTTAGCCACCCAACTTGGCTCCTCCCTGGTTGGTGTCTTATATATCCTGGATGAACCCAGTATCGGCCTCCACCAAAGGGATAACCGGCGACTAATTGATGCCCTGCTTAAACTGAGGGATTTAGGAAACACCCTGATTGTGGTGGAGCATGATGAAGAGATGATCCGCTCCGCCGATTATATTATCGACATCGGTCCGGGCGCCGGAGCCCATGGTGGAGAAGTGGTGGCCGCCGGGGATTTACAATCGATTACCGCCTGTCCCCGGTCGATCACCGGCGCGTATTTGGCCGGGCGGCGCCGGATTCCCATCCCTTCCCTCCGCCGTCCCGGCAACGGACAGTGGTTAACAATTAAAGGGGCTAAAGAGCATAACCTAAAGAACATTGATGTCGCCATCCCATTGGGTTGTTTTGTGGCCGTCACCGGGGTCTCCGGTTCCGGAAAGAGTACCTTGGTCAATGATATTCTCTACCCGGTTCTGGCCCGCGAGCTCAACCGGGCCACCACGCTTTATCCCGGCGCCCACCAGCAGATTGAGGGCCTTGAGTTCCTTGATAAAGTGATCAATATCGACCAATCCCCGATCGGACGCACCCCCCGCTCGAACCCGGCCACCTATACCGGAGTCTTTGATGATATCCGGGCGGTTTTCGCCGAAACCCCCGACGCCAAAATCCGGGGTTACAAACAAGGACGTTTTTCCTTTAACGTCAAAGGAGGCCGGTGCGAAGCTTGCGCCGGGGACGGGATTATCAAAATTGAAATGCATTTCCTCCCCGATGTCTATGTCCCTTGTGAAGTCTGTAAAGGAAAACGGTATAACCGGGAAACTCTGGAAGTGAAATACCGGGGAAAAAACATCGCCGACATTTTAGAGATGCCGGTCGAAGAAGCCCTCGAGTTCTTCGCCAACCATCCCCGGATCCGGCGACGTCTGCAAACCTTGTACGATGTGGGATTAGGCTATATCAAACTGGGCCAATCGGCGACCACCCTTTCCGGGGGCGAGGCCCAACGGGTTAAGCTCGCTACAGAACTGGCCAAACGCAGCAACGGACGGACCTTTTACATTCTGGACGAACCCACGACCGGCCTGCACTTTGCCGATGTGGATAAACTTTTGGATATTCTCCAACGTTTAGTCGACGCCGGAAACACCGTTTTAGTCATCGAGCATAACCTGGACGTCATTAAAACCGCCGATTACCTTATCGATCTTGGTCCGGAAGGAGGCGACCGCGGGGGCCAAGTGGTGGCGGTCGGTTCTCCGGAGGAAGTGGCGGCCCATCCCTCCTCTTACACTGGACAAGTCCTCCGTCCGCTCCTGGGGAAAATTCCCGCGTGCCATGAAGCGTAAGCGACCATGGTATCAATGATCCTCGGCTTCATAAAAAACCCCCGCCTCTGGAGGGGATCCCGCGCAACAATAAAATGGGCATTGGGGGATTCCCGCCAAGGGCGGGGGATATTTTTTGTGACTTCGTTATCCTGGCGGTCGCCGGCGTCAGCGGTTACCTTGAATCCTGCGCAAAGATCTGCGCCAAGCGGAGGCGGAAAGCGGGTACGCGACAGCTACCCTAAAGTTCCTTCCGGTAGATCCGGTAAACACGGTAAAGCCGGCCGCCGGCCCCTTCCACCGAACGGATGGACTCCTTATTCATTTCGGCAATTGCCGAACCTTCCCCATAGATATATCCCTTTTTCCGGGCTTCAACCATCAAGCGGTGATAAATTGCACTGTTCACCGCCTTGTTCCGGAATTTGGGAACCACAAACTGAATAAAGACGCGCGCCCCGGTGATCCGCCTTTTATACCAAAGAAACTTCGCCCAGCCGAAGGGGAACAGCCTGCCGTTTAACCGTTTAAGCACTTGGTTATAATCGGGCAAGCCGACCACAAAACCGATGGGTTCGGTTCCGGAGCGGGCGATGTAGACCAAGTCCGGGTCCATAAACTGAAGCAAAGACCGGACTTCCGCCCGGATCTCCTCCAACGACGGCGGGGTTAAATGTCCCCAAGAGGCCGGCATGGCCAGATCCAGAATGGTTTTAATATCCCGAATCTCCCTTTCCAGGCGGCTCCGGTCGAAACGGTCGATCCGGAAATGGTACTTGCGCATAGCATAAGAGACCACACGGGCAAAACGCTCATCATCTAAATTTTTAACATCCAGATAATAAGCGAAGAGATCCATATTCTTTTCAAAGCCGTACTCCTCAAAAAAACGTTGGTAATAAGGGGGATTGTATGAATTCATTAACACCGGCGGACCGTCAAAGCCTTTGATTAAAATCCCCCGGCTATCATCACCGTTGGTTGGGGAGACCGGCCCCACCACACTGGTCAACCCCCGCGCTCGCAACCAGGCAGAGGCCGCCTCGAATAAGGCAAAAGCCGCCTCCCGGTCATCAAAGACTTCAAAAAGGCCGATGTAACCCTCATTTTTTCCCTTTTCCCTGTTTAGTTTCTGGTTGACTCCCACTAAAACGCGGCCAATCACTTTTCCCTCATCCATCGCCAGGAAAAAAGTATGAGTACCATTGGCCAATAAAGGGTTATTTTTCCCTTGTAAAGTACGAAGGAACTGTTGACGGAGGGGCGGAACCCAATTGGGATCCTTATTATAGATGGCCCAGGGAAGGGCAATAAATTGCTTTAGTCCTTTCACACCTTGTATTTCTTCTATTTGCAACATTTATCTTCTCCTTTTTATCGTGGCATCAATAACCAGGCAACGGCAAAGCCTAGATAATTACCGATGGCATAGCCAACCAGACCGCAGGTTAACCCCGGGACGATGACTTCCCGGTTCTTTAACCGTTCGGCAACGGGGCCAATAAAGGCCGGCCCGAAGATCCCGGCGGTGGACGTGATAATCATTGTGTCTGTATCGATCCGGAAGATAATGGCCAAGATAAGATGGATCACAATCGCCGTGGTCATCACAAAAGCAGTGTACATAAAAACCCCGGAACTGGAAACCAACATCTCCCCGAAGTTAATATTAGTCCCCAAAGCCAGCGAAAAAACTAAGATAAAATACTGGCCCGCTTCGTAAGTGTGCTTAATCTTCCGGACCCGCTGGTGAAAGGAAGCAGCCACTCCTAAAGTGGTAAGGATTAACATCACGATGCTTACTTCCAACTTTCCTGTAAAAAGCAGGGCGACTCCAGCGCTGATCCCAACTATGATCAAAGAAAGAAGGATGGCGAAGGCCAACTCCTTTTTCGATCCTTCCTCTTCCGTAGCCGCCAAAGCCGGTTCCAATCCTGACGCTGAAAAGGACGGTAGAACCTTACCAATTAGCCATTGGGCTCCGGTCACCAGAAAGAGAAAATAAAGACCACCCATCAGGGCGTCGGAAGTATTTGTCAAAATGAGTATCTTCTCCTTCACTTGTAAACCCAGGCCGATCGCCATTAAATTGGGCGTTCCCCCCGTATAAACCCCGACCAACATCCCGGAGATTTTCCAATACTCATCAACCCAGGAAAATAACAACGCGGCCAGGATGGCGCTGAGGATGGCGCTAACGGCCACTAGGATAAAGGAGAGGATAGTTTTGGGGGCTAGTTTTAGCCACCTGTAAAAATCAGTGGAAAAAAGGATCAAAGGGATCGCGATCGGAATGGACAATTCCGATAAGGAGTAGGCCAGTTGTTTATCGATTGGGATTAGGTTTTGGTTACCCAAAATGATTCCTACGACATAGCAGAGAAGGATCGGGCTGATAAACCCCAGCTTCTTGCAACGCTTTATTCCTCTGCTAATCAAGAAGGGTGCGACAAGATAAAAGATAATTTCGATAATCTTCACGCCATCGCCTCTTTTCTGTCCTTTTCGTTCTTTATCCCGATATTACCTTTCTATTCTTTTGTTTGTCAAGGCAAAAGGGAATTTACTTTTAATAAAATCATAACAAACTCAATTAAAAAGGTCCTTTCCAGATGGAATAATCAAATTCACCGATGGCAAAATAGTTAAAAAAGCTGCCTGTGAAGACGGAAGGCCTGGAGTAAGAGCGAGAAGAGCAGGAAAAACAAGGCAGGAAATTGAATATTAATTTGTCCGGGGAATTTGCTTCTCCGGCCCTTATCCCCGCGGGTCCTGGAAGATAAAACGGAATTTGATAAGGTTTGGTCAAAACTTAACAAAATTAAATCTGAGGTGTTAACAGGGATTACAATGAATATTTTAGTAATTGACGCCCAAGGGGGCGGCATTGGCAAGCAACTCGTGGCAGCAATCAAACAAAACGTGGCCGATGCGGTGATCACCGCCGTTGGCACCAACAGTACAGCCACCGCAGCTATGTTGAAAGCCGGAGCCGACTATGGGGCCACCGGTGAAAACGCTGTGGTGGTAGGGTGCCGAAAAGCAGATATCATTGTCGGACCGATCGGGATTGTCATCGCCGACGCCCTTTTCGGTGAGATCACGCCACGAATGGCAAAGGCCGTGGGGCAAAGCGCCGCCAAAAGAATTTTGGTTCCCATTAGTCACTGCGAGAACATTGTGGTCGGCATCGCCGCTTTGTCCATTTCCGCAATGGTCCAAGAGGTCGTCAACGTCATCCAATCCCTCGCCGGCAAGGAGCAATAAAGGATTGGCCTGGTCTTGCTTTTTACCTTGCCATGCCGTATAATGTAATATGATTCCACGAAGGAAGCCCCGCTTTCCGAAGAAAGCGCTTGCCAACTAACCGGCGACTAATCTTTTGACGAATTTTAATTACCGCGAAGGTGATTTAACTTCCTGTCGGAAGTTTTTGCCTTTGCGGTTTTTTGTTGGACCAAAGGAGGAGACGAGGTGCTGGTCGAGGGGAAGAATATTTGCTATTCCTACGCCTTTGGTGGTTTTTCCTTTGCCCTCCGGGATGTTGACCTTAACATTGCCCGGGGTGAGTTTGTCGCCATCTTAGGCTGTAACGGTTCTGGCAAATCAACCCTGGTCAAACACCTTAACGCCCTTCTCCAACTGCAACAGGGAGAGCTTAAGGTGGCCCAAATTGATGTCAGGAATGAGAAAGAAGTCTGGCTTTTGCGCCGCCGTTGCGGAATGGTCTTTCAAAATCCCGATCATCAATTTGTTGCCCCGGTGGTAGAGGAGGACATCGCCTTCGGCCTTGAAAACTATGAAGTACCCCGCAACGAAATTTCCGGGCGGGTCCGGTCGGCTTTAGCCCGTGTCGAGATGAGCGGCTATGAGAAACGGGCGCCAAATACGCTTTCCGGCGGGCAAAAACAGCGCGTTGCTTTGGCCGGTGTGTTGGCGTTGGATCCCGAGATTATTATCTTCGACGAGGCCACCGCTATGCTGGACCCGGATGGAAGACAGGAAGTTATAAAGATCATGGAGAAGCTGCACCGTGCCGGGAAAACAATCATCGCCATCACCCATTATGTGGAGGAAGCCGTTGCCGCCGACAAAATTATCTTGATGCATCAAGGCCGGGTTTTGGCCTGTGGCAGTCCACAAACGGTCCTGACCAACCTGGACCTGATGAAGGAGGCGGAGCTAATTCCACCTTTCCCGGTGCGCCTCTACTATGACCTGCAGCAAGCAGGTATTTATTTAAACCGCTGTCCACTGACGGAAGAGGAGCTTGTTGAAGAAATATGTCAATTCAAATCGAAAATCTAAGCTTTTCCTATCTACAGCCTTCTGGGGAAAAAGTCGATGCCCTCAAAAATGTTTCTTTCACCATTGAAACCGGTGACTTTGTCGGGATCATGGGCCCGACCGGCAGTGGCAAAACCACCTTGCTTCAGCTGCTGGCCGGCCTGCGCTTGCCCACCAGCGGGCGGATCTATTTTAACGGTGAGGAGATCAATGCCAAAGGCTATGACCGCAACCGCTTAAGGCAAACGGTGGGAGTGGTCTTTCAAGATCCGGAGTATCAGCTCTTTGCCACAACAGTGGAAAAGGATGTGGCCTTTGGGTTAAAGGAGAGCGGTTTAAGTCGTCAGGAGGCCACGGACCGCGTCCGGTGGGCCCTTGAGACCATGGGCTTTGACTTTGAAAAAGTTCGTAATCAATCTCCCCTGGCCCTTTCGGGAGGGGAAAAAAGGCGGGTGGCGATTGCCGGTGTCATCGCCCGAAAACCGGAAATCCTGATTTTTGACGAGCCCATCGCCGGGCTGGATCCCTTCGGCCGGGAAAACTTTTTACAGTTTGTGACGGAACGGAATCAAACGGGGACCACTATTATCATGACCTCCCATAACATGGAGGCGCTGGCGGAGTATACTAAGCATCTCCTGGTGCTGAAGGAGGGCCGGCTGATTGACGCGGGAGCGACCAGAGAAGTTTTCACCAGGTTAAAGCAAAGATATAACGGGGCCTTTCAAACCAAAGCACAAAGAATCGCCATTCTGCTCGCCGAAGGTAAACTGATGTTCTCCCCGGCGGTCGTCACCTACGGCGATCTCCTTTCGGCATTAAAGCAAGAATTGACTGGAGGTGGTAGGGGATGAGGACCCTGCCGGCCGGTCAATATCTTCCAGGGCATTCCCTCCTCCACCGGCTCGATGCCAGAGCAAAAATTCTCTGTGCTTTAATCCTCATGACCGCCGTTATTGGGGCCTCGTCACTGTGGGGCTACACCCTGGTGCTGGTGGCGCTTTTGATTCCCATCCTGATTTCAAGATTACCGTTGCGCCCCACCGTCGCCGCGGTCCGCGGCATGGGCGGGTTCCTGCTGGTAATTTTGCTGATGAATGCCTTGTTCTTCAAGGGGGAAACGGTACTCGCCTCCTGGGGGATTATTCAGCTCTCGCACGAAGGGATTAAACAAGGCTTCCGGATCGTGAGTAATGTGGTCCTCATTCTCATCATCGGGAACCTGCTGACCATGACAACATTACCCACCCAGGTCGCCACGGCCCTGGAGAGCTTAATCAAACCGTTAAAGCTCATCGGTGTACCCACTGAAGAGGTGGCCATGATCATCAGTGTGGCCATTCAATTTATCCCCACTTTAATGGAGGCGACGGAGTTGATCAAAATGGCCCAGATCGCCAGAGGCGCCCGGTTTGAAAGTAAGAAGTTGTCGGAACGGGCGGTGAGTTTCCTCCCCCTGGTCGTGCCCGTTTTTATTTCCGCTTTCCGGCGGGCGGAGGAGTTATCCCTGGCGATGGAAGCACGGGGTTATCGTAATGCCAAAAACCGGACCCGGCGTCAAAAAGAACCTCTTGCGCTTCATGATTACGCCGCTTTAACGTTCTCTGTTTTAATCTGCCTGATCCAATTTTTGCTCCAGCGGTAATCAGGCCCTGGGCCTTTTGATAAATTAATAATTATGGTTAGGAGGTAATATCCCATGTCGAAGCTCTCTGCCGTGCAACGCTCGATCTTTACGGCCGTCTGCATCGGACTCTGCGTTGTGCTGCCGATGGCGTTCCATGCCATTCCGAATGCCGGCACCCTTTTCAGCCCGATGCACATCCCGGTCCTTTTGTCCGGATTAATCTGCGGCTGGTCTTTTGGCTTCCTTTGCGGGTTGGCCGGTCCCCTGCTCTCCAGCCTGCTTACGGGGATGCCGCCACTGGCCTATTTACCGTCGATGTTGGTGGAGTTGGCTACTTACGGATTGGTTTGCGGACTCATGATTAACCTGATCCGCACGGAAAAAATCTATGCCGATCTCTACATCAGTTTGGTGGTGGCGCTCCTGGCCGGGCGCATTATCGCCGGGGTCGCGAGAGCGCTGCTTTTTTCGCCGGGAAGTTACTCTTTCGCGGCCTGGATCACCAGCTACTTTATCACCAGTTGGCCCGGTCTGGTCATCCAGTTGACCCTTGTTCCGGCCCTTGTTTCCGCCCTCATGAAGGCAAAGCTAATCCCCCCGTGGTATCCCACTAAGGCCTAAATGATGCAGGGCACAACGTTTGTAAATTGTCTAAAATACCAAGCCTTACTCCATCCGAGCATGACCGCGCAGGATGGAGTAAAGTTATGCTTTCAAGCGGCTTTCGGGGCGGAACATCTTTTGACGGATCACGCTAAAGCCCGCACCGCGCTGCTGGTCGAATTTGCCAAGACCCCGCCCCAACCGATCGCTCTCTTTGAGCCCATCTCCGCCGAATACAGCAGATGCAACTTGGCCGCTTGGAAGTACTGGCAGCTGCCACCGGAATGGCTGTGCCAAATCTTTCAGCACTCGGCCTCCGAAAAAAGTGAAAATGCCGAGACGCTCTTTCTAGAGTATCTCCAGCTCGTTTCTGTTTGCGCCGATAAGGGGTTTCTTCCTTTCAGCGGCGGAGAATGGCGAAGTTATATCGCCGGCTATCTTGCCGGCGGGATTCGTCCCGTCCACCACAGCGAGGCCTACCGGTTAAGAGAAAAGCCGGCCTACCGGATTGTGAAAAAGACGGCTGTGAAGCTACTGCCGGATTTACCCGCTCACCGCTTTTAAAAGCAGGCTTAGGCTTGGGCCCTTTACAGCCGTTGACACCTCGTCTATAATGCTAATATGTCTTACGTGAAAAAACACAGGGGAAAGGAAGAACCGGATGATCAAACATTTACTCTTTGATTTAGACGGGACCCTCCTCCCGATCGACTTGGACTTCTTCTACGAAAACTACCTGACCGCCTTGAGCGCCAAATTTACCGGAATCATTGCCGAAGCGGAATTTAAAGAAAAATTACTGGCCAGTACGATGGCGATGGTTAAAAATGAAGACCCCGCTTTAACCAACGAAGAAGTCTTTTGGCGGGATTTCCCCGCCCGGATCGGCTTCCCCCGTTCCTTTCTGGAGCCGATCTTTTTCACTTTCTACCAACAGGAATACCGTTTGCTCGGAAAAAATTTACCCCCGGCCGGACCCGTCCAACCGCTTTTAACCTCTGTTTTCCAGCAAGGATACAGTGTAACCATTGCAACTAATCCAATCTTCCCCCTTTATGCGCTGGAAGAACGCTTGGCTTGGATTGACTGTCACCAGTTCCCCTACCGTTTCATAACCTCCATGGAGCAGATGCACTTTTGCAAGCCCAACCCCAATTACTACCGGGAAATCTTGGATCTCCTCGGCGCCAAGGCGGAAGAATGCCTCATGATCGGGAACGATCTGGAAGAGGATATGGTGGCCGCTCTGCTCGGACTTAAAACCTGCCTGGTGACGGATCGTCTGATCAACAGAGGCAAACTAAAAGTAAAGCCCGACTATACCTGCCGGCTCGTCGAGCTTCCCCAAATCATTAATCGTCTAAATAATTGAATCAACCCTAAATTAAAGTAACTTTGGTAACACCGCGCTTCCCCTAGTTAAATTGGAATACCAAAGAGGCGATCGAAAAGTAGATCAGGAGACCGCCGACATCGCAAATCGTGGTAATCAACGGACTACTGGCCACCGTCGGATCAATCCGCAATTTCGTCAGGACAAAGGGGAGGAACATCCCGAGGATATTGGAGAAAAGGACCACGGCCACCATGGTTAACCCAACCACCAAACCGATGGCGGGCCCTCCCCGCCAAACCCCCAACAGGGAACTGGCTATCCCCAGGATCGACCCTAGACTGACGCCCACCGCCAATTCTTTAAGGAAAACCCGGCCCCAATCGGCGGGCTGAAGATCGCCAGTCACCAACCCCCGCACCACCAAAGCCGCCGATTGCGAACCGGTATTCCCACCGGTGCCAATCAGCATTGGAATAAAAAAGGTCAAGGCAATGGCCGTGGAAAGGACCTGTTCATAGCTGGCCATCACTTGCGAAGAAGCCACATTAATCAGGATTAGACTAAGCAACCAAAGGACCCGTTTACTAAAGAGCGTCCAGATCCCGGCGTCACGATAAGCTTCTTTTATCGGCATAATGGAGGCCGTCTTATGAATATCTTCGGTGGCTTCTTCAGCGGCCACATCCAAGACGTCATCGAGGGTGATAACCCCGAGAAGGTGTCCTTCTTTGTCCACGACCGGAAGGACTAAAAAGCTATATTTCTCGAAAAGACGGGCCACTTCTTCCTGGTCCATATCCTCCGGCACCGAAATAACCTCCCGGTACATGACATCCCCCACCTTGGCCGTGAGCGGTTTTGTGACCAGGGTGCGTAAGGAAACTACACCCACGAGGCGCCCGTCTTTAGATTCCACATATAAATAATAGGCGCTTTCCGGCGGGGTGTTTTCCCGGAGGAAACGTAAGACTTCTTCAATGGTCTGTTCCTCTTGCACCGTGATGAACTCGGTGGTCATCAAGCCCCCGGAGGTATCACTCTCGTAGGCCAACAGTTTCTTGACCTGAGTTCCCCTGGCGCCCATTAAAGCAAGTAAAGTCAATGCTTCTTCCGGCGG
>JAAYHY010000006.1 GCA_012735135.1 Bacillota bacterium
ATCCAATAAAAAAGCCCCGTCCAGGACCGGGGGGACCATCTAAAAGCCAAATCACCGACAACGTTCAGATCGCCTTCACTTCCATCGCTAAATCCATCCGCCGCCGGGGACGCAACGGTATCCCTGGATTGGACAGTGATCCATACTGGTGGATAATTCTCTGTAGTTTCAAGCGGGCTCTTGTTTTGGCGTTATCCACAACTTTACTCTCCAAAGCCAAAAGTTTACCGATTTCGCCACAGTTCAATCCTTGCAAGTATAGAAAGAAGACAGTATACTCCACTTTAGTTAAATAAGCCTTGAGGACTTCCTTTAAACGGCTGCTAGTAAGCTTCTGAATTACCAACTCTTGGGGATCCAGCGCCCGCTCATTATCGATCACATCAATTAAGCTTCTTGCTTCACCCCCGTCTTGGTCACCACAGAGGGAAAGGGCATTAGCGGTTACTTGAAACTTGGTGGAAGCCAAGTATTTTTGTATGTTCAACATCCGCCGTAAAATACAGATGTAAGCAAAAGTGCTAAATTTCACCGGATACTGACTGCCATCATAATTATCGATGGCCTTTAGTAAACTGATCAAACCCTCCTGGAGCATATCTTCAAAGTCGCTTCCGTTATTGCATTTTCGTTTCACGATATGTTTGACCATTGGTAAATACTTCGCGACCAACTCCTCCTTGGCCATCCGATCCTGACCATCTTTGATCCGGTTTAATAACTCCAGGTCCCGTCGTTGATTCGGAGTGATCACCAAGCACACCTCCCACGCGGTTAAGCTTTTTTCGCTCCTGATAGATTATATGGTCAGGTTGTCCTTAATATGTCCAAAAAAAAAAACGCCCATTTGGGCGTCGACCTACCTAGGCTGAACAATAAATCGAATCGCGGTTCTTTCTTCTCCATCGATCTCAATTTCAGAAAAAGCAGGCACACAAATTAAATTAATCCCGTTGGGGGCGACATAACCCCTGGCGATGGCGATTGCTTTTATACTTTGGTTTACCGCTCCGGCTCCGCCCGCTTGAATCTCAGCACAACTTTTTTCACGGATAACTGCTGCCAAGGCGCCGGCCACCGATTTCGGATTGGAGCCGGCAGAGACTTTCAAGATCTCCAAATACGAACCCCCCTATAAAATTCCTCCAACGCTGAATAGATAAATAGTTAATTCCACAATTAACGAAAATTTCCTTCTTAACCTTAATTGTTTATTCCAATTCTTTGAGTGCTTCTTCAGCCGCTTCCTGCTCGGCTTCTTTTTTGCTTTTGCCAACCCCTTTACCTAAAAAACAATTCCCGTTGTAAACGGCGATCGTATAGAGACGGTTATGGTCAGGACCTTCAGCGCTGATTAACTTATATTGCGGGGTGGACCCTCTAGCTTGTAATATTTCCTGTAAATGAGTTTTGGGGTCAACCGGCAATTCTTCCTCCTCCATCCGGGCAAAGAGCGGTTGCCAATGGGTTAAAATGAAGGATTTAACCTTTTCCCATCCGTACTCCAGATAAATAGCGGCGATTAAAGCCTCCATGGCATCGGCCAAAATCGACCTTCTCTCCCGGCCGCCGGATTTATCTTCGCCCACCCCTAAGAGTAAATAGCGACCAAGCCCCAATTTCTTAGCCAGGCGGGCTAAACTGTCGGCACTGACCAAGTAAGCCCGCCACTTTGATAAATCCCCTTCCGGCTTATGGGGAAAATGATGATAAAGGTATTCACTGATCACCAAGGATAAGACGGAATCGCCGAGAAACTCCAAACGTTCGTTGGATTCCCCGCCGGTTTCATGAATATAGGAACGATGAGCCAAGGCTTGTTTTAGCAAGCCATCATTCTCTTGAAAAAGCCCTAACGTCCGGGTTAAATTGGCTATTCCATAAAAGGTTTCTGCTGTATTCATCTTATCGCCCTTTTCACCTAAGGAAATGTTCAGGCCGAATGTTCGGCTTTTCCCGCCGGGTTTCCTTAATTTCAATTTCACCCGCTGTATTTTGCAAAGGCTAACGTCGCATTATGTCCGCCAAACCCAAAGGAGTTGGAGAGCACCCGGGTTAATGGCTGTTGCCGGGCTTCGTTTGGAACATAATCCAGATCACAAGCGGGATCCGGAAATTCATAGTTAATCGTCGGCGGGATGAGGCCATCGCGGAGCGCCAGTAGACAGATGATGGCTTCCACCCCGCCGGCGGCGCCCAGGAGATGCCCGGTCATGGATTTGGTTGAACTGACGGCAAGCCGGTAAGCATCTTCTCCAAACAATTCCTTGATTGCCCTGGTTTCAAGGAGGTCGTTCTGGAGGGTGGAAGTGCCGTGGGCATTGATATATTCCACCTCTTTTCTTTCCCAGCCGGCGTCTTTAATCGCCATCGCCATGGCTTTCCGCGCGCCCAATCCTTCAGGGTGGGGGGAAGTGATGTGGTAAGCGTCACCGGTTAAACCATAGCCTGCGATTTCACCGTAGATCTTTGCTCCCCGCTTTAACGCATGTTCCAACTCTTCCAGGATGATTACCCCGGCGCCTTCTCCCATCACAAAACCGTCCCTCTTCAGGTCAAAAGGACGACTTGCTTTTTCCGGTTGGTCATTATTGGTTGATAAAGCGCCGGCCGCGTTAAACCCGGCAATCCCCAAAGCAGTGATCGCCGCTTCCGCGCCGCCAGCAATCATCACCTCCGCATCCCCGTACTGAATCAAGCGGAAGGCTTCCCCAATCGCATGAGCGCTGGAAGCGCATGCGGTCACCGCCGCCAGGTTAGGTCCTTGGGCCCCGGTATAGATGGAAACCTGTCCGGAAGCGATATCCGGAATGATCATGGGGATAAAAAAGGGACTCACCCGTTTCGGCCCTTTTTCCCATAAGCGGCGGGCTTGCTCTTCCAAGGTCTGTAAACCGCCAATTCCGGAGCCAATGATGACGCCAACCTCATGGGCGTTCTCTTCTGTAATCTGAAAAGCACTGTCGGCCAATGCTTGTTGGGCGGCAACTACGGCAAACTGAGTGAAGCGGTCCATATGACGGACATCTTTTTTCTCCAAATAACTGGTGGGCACAAAATCCTTCACTTCGGCGGCGATCTTCGTCGCAAACTCCGAAGTGTCAAAGGTTTCTATGAACGAAACACCGGATTTTCCCTGCTTAATATTCTGCCAAAAGGTGTCAACATCAAGACCAAGGGCCGAAATGACCCCCAGCCCGGTAACCACAACTCTTCTCCGCATTTGTTCACCTCTTTTTCACAAGTTTCTACCGGGTGGGTAATTACTTAAAAATCGCCCCGCTTGTTCTCCGGATTTTGATTAATACAATGACCTATACTGGTGTCGTCGGCGTGAACAACCGATTTTGCGCCATTGGGGCCTGTCGCCCACCCGGCTTTGATTCTTCACCACTTTGCTCAAGTTGTCGGAAGACAATGTGGGCAACTACTTATAAAATACCCCACCAGAATGGCGGGGAAAAGAAATTATAATACCATTTTGCAGAAAGTCCCGAGAAAGTCCCGGGACTTACGATTGTTATTGGGCGTTATCTTTAATATATTTCACCGCATCCCCAACAGTGGTAATCTTTTCGGCATCCTCATCGGGGATTTCCATCTCAAAAGCCTCCTCAAATGCCATAATCAACTCCACTATGTCTAAGGAATCGGCACCCAAATCATCTACGAAAGAAGACTTCTCAGTTACCTCTTCTTCCTCAACCCCCAATTGTTCAACCACAATCTCCTTTACCTTCTCAAATACCTTATCCACAACCTCACCTCCTTCCAACACTTCGTCAAATTAATCTAAGCTAAAGTAAGAATCTTTCTTAATCAGCGGCTGAGATATTTACATTACCATTCCACCGTCGACATTTAAAACCTGTCCTGTGATATAATCCGCATCGGAAGAGGCTAAAAAGACAACGGCTTTTGCCACATCTTCCGGTAAACCCAGCCGGGTCAGGGGGATTTGCTTTTCTAAATCCGCCTTCACCTTATCCGGGAGAACATCAGTCATTTTCGACTTTATAAAACCCGGCGCCACCGCGTTGACACGAATCCCACGGGAACCCAGTTCTTTGGCTACCGATTTGGTGAAAGC
>JAAYHY010000007.1 GCA_012735135.1 Bacillota bacterium
CAAGTTTTTAAGGAATGGACGAAGCAAAGGAGGTTCTCCAGAAGGCCATGGAACCAAGGATCCTAATCATCGCGACCTTGGATACGAAAGAGACGGAGACGGCGTACTTGAAGCGGATCATTGAAGCGAAAGGCGTACCGACGCTGGTCATGGACACGGGAGTCTTGGCCCCGCCCCAGCGGCTCAAGCCGGAGGTCAGCCGGGAAGAAGTAGCCTTGGCCGGGGGGATGGCCATCGACGCGTTGGTGGCCACGGGGAATAAAGGAAAATGTATCGAGGTCATGATCAAGGGCGCCCAGACCGTCGCCCAAAAACTCTATGCCGAAGGGAAGTTTACCGGGGTAATTAGCTTTGGCGGGGCCCAGGGGACCAACATCGGCACCGCAGTGATGAAAAACCTCCCCTTCGGGGTACCGAAGTTGATGGTTTCCACCGTCGCGTCGGGGACGGCGACCTTCGGTCCGTTTGTCGGGACCAAGGACGTGCTGATGATGCATTCCGTCGTTGACGTCCAAGGGGTGAACGCGCTCATCAGCCGCGTATTTGAGAATGCGGCGGCGGCCATTTGTGGTATGGTCCGGAATAATATTGGCCAGATTAAAGATGCCGGAGGGGGTAAGAGCGTAGCCCTGTCTATGCTGGGGACAACCACCCCGGGAGCCTTGCGGGCGAAGAACCTTTTGGAGGCGAAAGGTTACGAAGTGATCGCCTTTCACCAGAACGGGACCGGGGGGATCGCCATGGAAGACCTGATCCGGGAAGGCTTTTTCTGCGGCGTGCTCGACCTCAACCTGCACGAACTGGCCGACCGGCTGGTGGGTGGACTCCATGGTTCGATCAAAGATTACCGTTTGGAGGCGGCGGCGGCCGCCGGTCTTCCCCAGGTGATCGCCCCCGGGAGTATCGGCTACACCGTCCAGGGGCCGGTGGAGACGCTAAGTCCGGAGCTGAAGAAACGGCCCTACATCATTCACAACCCCACCCTGACCCTGGTCCGGTTAACCCCGGAGGAGATGGCGGCCGTGGCCGAACTGGTGGCCGCGAAGCTCAACAAAGCGAAAGGACCGGTTAAAGTCCTGTTGCCCTTGAAAGGCTTCTCCTTCCCCAACCGGGAGGGGCATGAACTGTGGGACCCCGTTGGCAATCAGGTTTTTATCAAGACCTTTAAAGCTAAAATAGCCCATTCGCTTGAGGTGGAGGAGGTGAATGCCCACATCAACGACGCCGAATTTATCGACCGGGTAGTAGACAGCTTCTTAAAAATGGAAGCGAAAAAAAACATTTTGCCTGATTAAACCGGGCAAGAAGCCAAATCGGGAGGTGTCCTAAGCAATGGCGGAAACAATACGCGAACAACTGGCGGGTGTCTTTACCCCCATGGTCACTCCATTTCAGAACGATGAGATTCTCTATGACGGGATAGTCCAGAACGTAGAAAAGATGAACCGGACCGGACTCCGGGGCTACTTTGTCCTCGGCACCAACGGCGAGTTCAAATCCCTCTCGGTGGAAGAAAGATTAAAAGTCCTCAAGACCGTGGTCGACCATGCGGCGCCGGATAAAGTCATCATGGCGGGGACCGCGGCCGAAAGCACCAAAGAAACCATTGAGATCACCCAAGAAGCGGCCAAGATCGGCGCGCAAAGCGTGAGCCTCTTGATGCCCAACTTCTTCCGGAAATACATGGACGATGACGCCTTAACCGGGTACATCACCAAAGTGGCCGACGCGTCGCCGGTACCGGTTTTACTATACAACAACCCCTCAGTGGCGGCCGACGTCCTGATCAGCCCGGAGGTAATCCGTAGGGTGTCCGCCCACCCCAACGTCATCGGGATGAAAGACAGCTCTAAAGGGAACTTCAGAAGCTACCTGGAAGCGGCCAAAGGCCAAGACTTCTACCTGCTGGCCGGTTCCGCCGGGTTTTTCCTCGACCTTTTGGAGGCCGGCGGTGTGGGCGGCGTGCTGTCGCTGGCCAACATCTTCCCCGACGACTGTGTCAAACTCTACGAAGCCTTCAAGGCCGGCAACCTGGAAGAAGCAAAGGCTTTGAACACCAGGCTTGTCGAGTTGAACAAAAAAGTCTCCGGCTTTGGCGGGGTGGCCGCCGTGAAGTGCGCCATGAATCTCGCCGGTTACACCGGCGGTGAGCCGCGGCATCCCCTGCGCCCGCTCAGCGCCGGCGAGAAAGCAACCCTGGAGGCCAACCTCAAAGCCTTGGGCTATATTTAAACCTTACGGTAAACCCATCATAAAAGCGTTAAGGAGGAAACAACAATGGCAAAAAAAGAGAGCTGGAACATTCTGGACAAAGGCTATGACGAAGTAGGCGAATACCTTAAGACCAACGACGTGATCATGATTCCGATGGGTTCCTGTGAAAAACACGGCGCCCACTGTCCGTTGGGGACCGACAGCTTCACCACCATGGGAGTGGTCGAAGCCGCGGCGCCGCTGGCCAAAACCTGCTATGCGCCGTTGATTCCGGTGGGTTATTCCCCGCACCACATGGGCGAAGTCATGCAGGGGACCGGCACCCTCACCTTCTCCGGCAACACCTACCGGGCCGTCGTCTACGACCTGGCGATGAGCATGATCTACCATGGTTTCAACAAGATCGTCTTCGTCAGCCACCACGGCAGCAACTCCAAAGTCATCGACGACGTGCTGCGCCGGATCCGTTACGAGACCGGATGCTTCGTCTGCTGGGACAAGAC
>JAAYHY010000040.1 GCA_012735135.1 Bacillota bacterium
ATCACGATGGCAAAAAAAAGGTTGATCAAACCGATGATGTTGCCGGCATAGTTCATCTATTTTTCCTCCCCATGACCTGCTTTCTTCCGTTTATTATCTCCACTGACGCAATTTTCATGAGTAATTTCCAAAAAAATAACCCGCTGCCAAGCGGGTTTCAAAACTTTGTTACGCTGATTCTTCCTTCTTTTTCTTGCGTTGTTCGGCGCTGGTTGAAAGGAGCGGTTCCTTGTGTTCCTCCACCATTTCCCTGGTAATGACGCACTTTTTCACGTCGCTGCGGGAAGGAACTTCGTACATCACATCTAAGAGCAGCTTTTCGATGATCGCTCGCAGGCCGCGGGCGCCCGAATTTCGTTTCATCGTCTGGGCGGCAATGGCTTCCAGCGCATCAGGGGTGAATTCCAACTCCACGCCGTCCAGTTCCATCAACTTCTTAAACTGTTTGATCAAGGCGTTTTTCGGTTCCGTTAAGATCCGGATCAAAGCCGCTTCATCCAGAGCATCCAGCGAGACAATGATTGGGAGACGGCCGATGAACTCCGGAATCATGCCGAATTTCAACAAGTCTTCCGGCATCACTTGGCGCAGAATCTCCCCAATCGGCTTCTCCTGCTTGGATTGGATCTCCGCGCCGAAGCCCATGGTCTTCTTCCCGATCCGGCTTTCGATGATCTTTTCCAGGCCATCAAAAGCCCCACCGCAAATAAAGAGGATGTTGGTGGTATCCAGTTGGATAAACTCCTGGTGGGGGTGTTTCCGCCCGCCCTGAGGGGGAACGGAAGCCACCGTTCCTTCCAAAATCTTCAATAAGGCTTGTTGGACTCCTTCGCCGGATACATCCCTGGTAATGGAAGGGTTTTCGGTTTTGCGGGCAATTTTATCGACTTCATCAATATAAATAATACCCTTCTCCGCCTTTTCCACATCATAGTCGGCCGCCTGGATCAATTTGAGCAGGATATTTTCGACATCCTCACCCACATATCCCGCTTCCGTCAGGGAGGTGGCATCGGCAATGGCGAACGGAACATTAAGGATCTTGGCCAAAGTCTGGGCAAGTAAGGTTTTTCCGCTACCCGTTGGCCCCATGATCAGAATATTACTCTTTTGCAGCTCCACATCGTCAAACATTCCCTCGGCATTAATCCGCTTATAGTGGTTGTAGACGGCGACGGAAAGAGTCTTCTTGGCCTCCTCTTGACCAATGACATACTGATCAAGAATCGCCTTGATCTCGGCGGGCTTAGGAATGTTCTCCAAATCAAAGGTCGTATCGTCGGTCAATTCTTCATCAATAATCTCGTTGCAGAGTTCGATACATTCATCACAGATATAGACCCCGGGTCCGGCGATTAACTTTTTTACCTGTTCTTGTGCCTTTCCACAAAAGGAACACTTTAACTGCCCTTTGTCATCGCCGAATTTAAACATTTCACCACCTCTTTCCTTGGGAAGCTATTTTATTGCTCTTTGGGTGATAATCTCATCAACGAGGCCGTAGGCTTTCGCTTCTTGGGCACTCATCCAATAATTCCGGTCCACATCATGAGCGATCTTTTCCAAAGGCTGACCGGTATGGCGCGCCAGAATACCATTGGTCACTTCCCGTAAACGCAAGATCTCCCGGGCTTGAATCTCTATATCGGCCGCCTGCCCCTCGGCGCCCCCTAAAGGCTGATGGATCATTACCCGGGAATTGGGCAACGCATAGCGTTTTCCGGTCGCGCCCGCACACAACAACAACGCGGCCATGCTGGCGGCAAAACCCACACAAATGGTGGAGACTTGCGGTTTAATATACTGCATGGCGTCGTAAATAGCCAATCCTGAATAGATTACCCCGCCGGGGCTGTTAATATACACGGAGATATCTTTATCCGGATCTTCACTCTCCAGGTAAATTAGCTGGGCGACGACTAAATTGGCCATGTTGTCGTCGATGGGACCGCCAATAAAGACGATCCGCTCCTTCAGCAAACGGGAGAAAATATCATAAGCCCGTTCCCCACGATTGGTTTGTTCAACGACCATCGGGACCAGATTCATTCTGCTTTCACCTCTTCCTCTTTTTCGTCGGCGGTAACCGCCGGAGCAGTCTCAACCTCCCCGGTCGCCGCATCCACGATAAACTTCACAGTTTTTTCCCGCTCCAGGGAAGACAGTACTCCTTCGATAAAATCAGGGTTCTTCCCCTTCAGGACTTCCTCTTGCGCGGCCGGCGGGTAAAACTGGAGTAGATACTGGACTCTCTCTTTTAGTTCGTCCTGACTGACCGTAATTCCTTCTGCTTTTGTAATGGCCGACAGCACCAGGTCGGTTTTTACCCGCTCCTCAGCCTGTGGCCGGAGTTCTTCCCGCATCTTCTCTAGGGTTTGCCCGGTATGCGCTAAATACTCCTCCAATTTTAACCCTCTGGCTTCCAAATCATGCTCCAGGTGGTGCACCATATGGTCCACTTCCCGCCGGATCAAAGTATCAGTAAGCTGAACTTTACTCTCTGCCACCACTTTCTTAATCACTTCATTTTCCAACCGGCGCCGGGCCTCTTTTTCTTTATATTCCTGGAGCCGCTTCCGTTGGGCCTCTTCTAAAGCAGCCAAGGTCTCGTATTCTCCCATACTTTTGGCAAAATCATCATCCAAGGCCGGCAGTTCTTTGGTTTTAATTTCATGGAGTTTAACCTTGAAGACCACTGCTTTACCGGCCAGATCCTTTTGATGGTATTCTTCCGGGAAGGTCAAGTTCAACTCCCGCTCCTCCCCGGGGGCCATCCCGATAAGACCATCCTCAAAACCCGGAATAAACCGGCCGGCGCCTACTTCTATAGTATATCCTTGAGCGGCGCCTCCGGGGAATGGTTTTTGGTCTAAATATCCCTCAAAATCAATAACAGCAAAATCGCCCTTTTCTAAATTTTGCTTATCACAGGCGACCAATTCCGCATGGCGTTCCTGAAGGGCTTTCAGCTCCTGCCGCACCTCTTCATCGGTCACCACCGGTTCTTCCTTTTCGACTTTTATTTCTTTGTAGGCGCCAAGCTCAACCTCGGGGAGGACTTCCACTTCGGCCTGGAAGGCAAAGGGTTTTCCTTCTTCAATTGCCCCGTCAAAATCGATCTTGGGATTATCCACCGGTTCTAGTTTATGTTCACGGACCGCTTCATAATAACCTTTGGTGACTAAGATTTCCACCGCATCCTGGTGGAAGATTTCTTTTCCGAATTGTTGTTCCAGAATAAAGCGGGGGGTCTTCCCTTTCCGGAAGCCGGGGACACTAACCTGCTTGACCACTTTTTTATAAGCTTGGGTAAAAGCGGCGGCCACTTCCTCCGGATTGGCCTCGAACTTTAACAAAACGCGATTATTATCCAGTTTATCCAGGGTTGACTGCATAACTATCCACCTTACCTCTCATCTCTAAAATTAACAGATTATGGTTAGTATAACCAAAATAACCAAGAACCGCCATGGCAATGCGGAGCCGATAAAACCTAGGGTTTTATCGGCTCGTTTCCTGCGATCATTCAGGCATACCATGGCTAAATTGTAACTTTCCATTAATCCAGTGTCAAGTTAATAAAAGAAAAAAAACGGTTGACACCGTTATTTTCTGGTGCGAGAGAGGGGACTTGAACCCCTACGGTTGCCCACTAGATCCTAAGTCTAGCGCGTGTGCCAATTCCGCCACTCTCGCTAACCTTCTGTTAAACCCGCTTTATTATACTACCATAAAAAGCGGCGGACCGTCAATCTCCTTCTTCTAGCCCTCCTTAGAAAATAGCCCTGGTTCTTCCCCCGGCTTTGATTAATTCACTGGCCGGCATGGGCGACTACACCGCAAAGACATGGCGCCCAATCCGCGTGGTGACGGTCCGCGACCAAATCCAGGCGGAGGTCGTTTTCCCCGGATTGTAGAAATACAAAGCGCCGTTGGTCGGATCCCACCCCGCCTTCGCCAGCCGGGCGGCCCGGTAAGCGGTGGCGTCCGGTTGCAGCCAGATTTGGCCGTCCCGGACGGTACAGAACTCGCCTTTTTTAAAGACGACGCTCC
Organism: Bacillota bacterium; assembly: GCA_012735135.1. Classification (GTDB taxonomy): domain Bacteria; phylum Bacillota; class UBA4882; order UBA10575; family UBA10575; genus Capillibacterium. Next base: position 4,054 of record JAAYHY010000040.1, read on the forward strand.
ACAGGTCATCGGGGAAATTGGGGTTTTTAACCCGGTTAATCAGGACCGCGCCGACGGCCACTTGTCCCTCCAGCGGCTCGCCCCGGGCTTCAGCGTAAATCACCCGGGCCAATAAATGGAGGTCGACCGGATCCGGTTGCCGGTTCGTGGCCGGATTAGCCGCGGTGCTTGGGGTTGACGCCGGCGTTTGCTGCTGTTCCTGGCGAACAGGCGGAGCCGGCGGCGGACTTTGGCTTGTTTTTTCCCTTTCCGCCGATAGCGCGCCCCCGGATTGATCGGCGGCCGGAACCGATCTTTCCGTTGTTACCGCTGTTTTTGCCGCTTTCGTCCGGTGAGCCGCTGGCGCCGGCACAAAGATACTAAAGCCCAAGATCCCTAAGAAAGGAACTGCCCAACAAAGGAAGAAAACTAAGGCCACCCAGCGTTTGTGTTGGGGTTTAATGAAAGAGATAAGTTGCACCGTTTTCACCTCCATATCCGTTTCCATCAAGTATCTAGATGATAACATAAGAACAGGGAGGTGAATAACCCCTTAACCTTTGCCAGTCCGGGAAAATACGCCCTTAATTAGTTAATTGTAGGACAAACCCAACCCGAGAAAAATCGCATTGGCCTGGCTGTTGTAACCCACACGGACCAACAAGGGCGGGAGGATCTGATAAAAAGCTTCCACCTCGTAGATGACCAGCTGCGAAGGGACCAAACATTTTACCCCGCCGCTCAATAAAAAGGGGGAATAACTATTATGGTAATTAAAGCCGGCGCCAAACAAAAAATCCAGTTTGTTCCCGATGTTCGCACCGACCATCGCATACAAACCCGAATCATTGGTAAAATGCGCCAGTGTGCTACTAATTTGGATCTCCGAGGCAAAAACCCCGTTGATTTGGCTGGAAACAATTTTGGTCGCGACATCATCTTCGTGGCGGTAGCCCATCTCCCTACCCGTCTGGCCCAGATCCATCCCCAACCAGACCGTATTCTCCCAGGCTCCGTAAGCGATTGTGGCCATTGATACAACCAATACTAGGGCAAGGATTATCGTCACTAAACCTTTCATGCGAAGATCGCCTCCTACAAAGATTTCCACAAAAAAACCGCTCCCGTGTGTTAATTATTGAAACGGTCGAAAGTATCAGCGGCAACCAACCCCTAATATTAGGTTCGTAGCCAAAAAGGTAATTCCTGCATCTTAAGGATAATTTAAGGGACGATTCTCTTTTCTTCGCGGTAATACTTTTCATAAGTGAGAGGAGTCATTCCGAGGTAATGTTTAAATACTTTAAAAAAATAATTATAATTAGTAAAACCAACTTCTTCCGCGATCTCCTTGATCAGAGAGCCACCATTTTCAATCAGGCTTTTCGCCTTCTTGATTCGGAAAGTATTAAGGTAACTCTACGACCCCTTGTCCGCAATCCTGTTTAAATCTCCTACTTAGATAAGAACTATTCACCCCTACTGCCTCGGCGATCTGTCGCAGCCCAATCGGTTTTTGGTAGTTCAGCTGGATGAACCGGATGGCCCTTCGTGTCACTTCCGTCAAATTGTCATCTAAATAATACAATTCCATGACTTCGATCAGTTTATTATAGAGCGCAAAAAGCCAATCTTTAACCTCTTGGATCGTATCAAAACGTTCTAACTGGGTGAATGGGTTATGGTTTTCCGGGTAAACCATTTCACTTGGAAGTTCAAAGTCACGGATCAGCCGGTTGGCGATACTCACCAGATTAATAAAAACCATCTTACTGGTACTAACCTTTGGTTGGTAACGTTGGATCCGCGCAAAAATAGTATTAAGAATCTGGCTTAATCCCTCTCGGTTCTGAGTTTTTACCAACTCCAATAAGCGTTTTTCCTCTTTAACTTCCAAAAGGGGAAGGTTTACTGACCTTTGATCAACCGCATGGTCATAAAAAACCTGGTCTTTACCTTGATAAAACCGTTTTTCCAACATCTGCTCCGCTTGCCGGTAAAAGAAACATAACTTCGAAATAACGTTACAGATTTCGCTGACGCCAAAACAAACCGTTATATTCAAATACCGCTTGAGAGTTGCCCTGATTCGGTTCAAGGCCGTAAATACCTGGTTATACATCTTTTGATTACTGCAAATGTCGTCAAAGGAAAAAATGATTACAAATTTTCTTTCCGCCAGTGGAGAAATTAAAGTTTGGCCCGAATCTTTAAGAATCTCCGCAGCAATATTCACTAACGACCGGACTAAATCGCTTAACTCAGCTGCCGAATACCGCTCTTGCAATAACGGATAATCATCAATCACTCCTGCCGCCACGATCAGGTTTTTCATCTTCAAGTTTAAATTAAGATTTTTAATGGTGTTGCCAATCTCCGCCTCATTCGGGTGTTCCTCGAAGATTAACTTTTTTATGAAATTCTCTACTAATACTGAACGCCCCAAGTCAATTTGTTCTTTGATCTGTTTTTGATCCTTCTCCCTTCGCTGTTCTTGGCTGATCATTCGTTTTACCGAACGTAAAACGTTGATTAGCGCTTCGGGTGTTAGGGTGTGTTTGAGAAGATAGTCAATCGCCCCCATTTTTAAACTTTGTTTTACATATTCAAAGTCCTTATAAGCACTTAAGGCGATCACCTTAAGCCGCGGATTACTATCAAGAACTTGTTGAATTAAACTTACCCCATTAATTCCTGGCATATTCATGTCAGTGATCATCAGGTCGGGATTGACCGTCGTTATTAAATCTATGGCTTCAGCCCCATTAACGGCTGTCCCACAGATCGTAAAATCCTCTGCTTCCCAGGAAATTAACTGTTTAAGAATGGTATGAAAAAATACGTCATCATCAACGATGATGGTTTTAAGCATCTCCCATTCCCCTTTATTTAATAATTGGCAAACTTATTTCCACCATTGTAAAATGATTGGGACAACTTTCAAGGCGCAACCCGTATTTATCACCGAAAAAAAGTTTGATTCGTTCTTGAACATTTTTAAGCCCGATCCCGGAAAAACGATCGGACGAGCCATTGTTTCCCGCCAGAACTTTTTTGATTGTCTCTTCTGACATTCCGACACCATCATCGGTAATGGTAAAGTATAATTTACCCTCATACAGATAACCCTTAACCTCAACCTCGCCTGCTCCTTTTTTAAGCCCAATCCCATGGATGATCGCATTTTCCAAGATCGGTTGGAGTAAAAATTTGGGGATCTTACAATCGAGAATCTCTTCTTCCAGCATAAAGGTGACCTGAAATTTTTGGTAGTACCTGTATTCCTGGATATTTAAATAATTACGCAGGTAATCAAGTTCTTTCTGGACCGTAATCAACTCTTCATCTTTGCCCATACTGGCATGGAGAAGATGAATAATCGAACTTAGTAAAGACGCCAAATTTTCCGCATTTTGCGCGCTAGCCAGTAAACGTGCAGTATTAAGCAAATTTGATAAAAAATGAGGGTTAATCTGGGCCTGTAAAGCCATTAGTTCCGCCTTTCGCTTTTGACTTTCTTTGTTCTGAATATCGTTCATCAGCACTTTAATCTCTTTAACCATCGCATTAAAATGGTGGGTTACCAACGCAATCTCATCCCTGCTGTTATCTGGAACATTGAAGGAAAGATTACCCTGTTTTACTTCATTCATTGCCTTAATTAAACTATGCAACGGCGTAACAATACTTTTGGTAAACAAAATTGATAAAAGAACGGCCAGTGAAAAACAGCCCAAGCCTAGCAGGAAAATTTTCCACCGGATGATCCCCGCTTCGGCGTTAAGATAGGTATAGGGAATCGTGGCTACTACGTACCAATCAGCACTTTCAAGGTTGGCAAAAGTAACTAAGTACGGGTTATCCTTTATATCCATTGTAAACACATTTATTCCGGCTTTTTCATACGCGCGAAGGTTGGTAATTAGCGTCTCCTCAAAATAAGGTTTTTTAAAGGGGATGCCGGCCGTTCGGCTCGAAACGATAATTCCCTTTCCATCAATAATAAAGAGATCGGCGCCTGGACCTAAATCGATCTCTTCATAAATTTCCGCAAAAAAGCGTTCGTTCGTGCGAATCAAAACCGAACCGATGTACTCCCCTTCATATAAACTTTTGATCACCCTTCCCACCAGTAAGCCATTGCGATAATCGATAATCCGTTCCACAATATGTTCTTCATCTTCCCAATTAACCGCCGCCCAAACGGAGCCACCGTTACGCCTTTTAATCTCCGTTAATATCGGATCCTGAACCCTAAACTTTAATTTATAACCTTCATCACCATAGGCTATAATCCAATCGTTATTTACGGTAAATAATAACACATCAGAAACATCATGGAGGAAGGAGAATTTTTTAACCAACAAATCGCGAATAGCATATTTAGCATTGATCTTTCCCATTCTGTTAAAGTGTAATAATTCGCTAACAGGTCTGGACCAGTTCGGAAAAGCCGATTTCAATCGTGTCGTATTCCAATCTTTTCATTTCGACCTGAATATTACGGGCTATTTGATTAACTACTTGTTGGGAATAGGTATTTATTTTGTTCTGAATCGCCTGGCTTAATTGGCGGTTGGCGAAATAACCGGTAATCGCCATCGGTAAAAGAGCAAATAGTAAAAATAAAGTAACCATTCGAGTTTGAATTTTCGTATTCCGGATCCGCCAAAAGGCTCTACCTTTAAGATTCAGCTTGATTTTTAGCTAACCTCCTTCTTCTCTCCCGCAATCTTATTCCACGAGTATGAGATGGAGTAACTACCTAGGAAATAGCTCTGATCTTCACCCGACCTCGATTATAACTTAATATAACTTACCGACTCTACACTGGCGGTAGTCGGTGTGAACAACCAATTTATTCGCGGCTGGGGTTGTCGCCTGGCTTTAATTTCATTACTACGCTCAAACTGGCGGTAGCCAGTGTCAGCGATTACCGGACTATTCTTTAATCGCTCCAATCGTTAAACCGGAGATAAAGGCTTTTTGGTTGAGAATATAAATGATAATAATGGGGAGAACAGACAGAACTGCTCCAGCCATCAGCATATCGTAATTATGCCCATAGGGGGTAATCAAAGAACTAAGTCCAATGGGAAGGGTCATATGTTCATTGGATCGAAGGGCAATTAAGGGCCATACCAGGCTGTTCCAACTAAACATCGCCTGGAGGATAATAATGGCGCCAAAAGCCGGCTTCATTAACGGCATCATAATCTTAAAATAGATGCCATACTCAGAACACCCATCGATTCTACCCGCATCCAAAAGATCTCTCGGTAAACCAAGGGCATATTGGCGGAAAAAGAAAACGGCAAAAGGCGGAACCGCAAAGGGTAAAATAACCCCGGCATAGGTATCAATGATGCGTAAACGAACAATTAACTCATACAAAGGAAGCATTAAAATTTCAATCGGCACCATCATCACAATAAGCACCGTGATGAAAATTAAATTCCGGCCTCGAAACCGGTAAATCGCCAAGCCATAACCGACAGCCGCACTTAAAAAAACAGCCACGAGGGTCTGGAAGAAAGTAATTAAGACACTATTTTTATACCAATGGAGGTAGATTCCTTCTTTCCCCGTGAAAAGAAGGAAATAGTTCTTTAACGACATAATTTCGGGTTGCAATTTTAAATTGATCCCATATCTAATTAATTCCGATCCGGGTTTAAAGGAAGATACCAGCATGAAATAGAAAGGAACTAAGGCAAAAATACTAAAAAACAACAGCATAAGAAAGGTAATAACCCTTGCCCACTTTCCTTTCTGGAGCTTCTTTTCTTTGATTTCAAACGGGTTTCCGTTTTTTTCTATTTGATAATTCATGCTAATTTACCTCCTTTTTAAAGAACCCCATCACCGTCAATTGGATTAAATTGACCACCATGACAATGAAGAGCAGCGTGACCCCGATTGCGGAAGCAAACCCCATATCAAAATCGTTAAATCCCATTTGGTAAAGGTAAGATACAATAGTCATCCCGATATCCCCCGGTGTATGCGTCTGCCAATAGGCAAAACTCTCGGCAAACATGGAATAACCGCCGTGAATACTAATGGTAACGACATAAATGATTACCGGTTTTAAATGCGGCAGTGTGATCTGGAAAAAACGATCCCAGGCATTAGCGCCATCAATCGCCGCTGCTTCGTACAACTCCTGGGGAATCGCCTGCAAACCCGAGAGAAAATAGACAATATTTACCCCCAACCAACGCCAAGTGCAAAGCACAACCAGGGCAAACATCGCCGAACCCCTCTCCTGCAACCAAATACGGGGTTCCATCCCAAATAGCCCAGTAATGGCATTCACCAAGGTAGTAGCTTGTTCCCCAAAGGAATAGCGGAAAAATATACCGGCAACAATCACCGAAGTCAATGCTGGCATAAAGAGGGCACTTTTAAAAAAACTTTTGCCTTTGGTTGCCGGGTTGTTTAAGAGGACAGCGAGGATAATCGGTAAAGGAATTAAGACCATAATCGTCCAGAAGGTATATGCGGTAGTCGTTTTTAAAGCATTAAAAAAGTGCACATTATTTAATCTCCGGTAATTATCAAACCCAATAAAAGTGACATCATTAAAACCAAAAATCTGTTCCATACTCATCTCAATGGTCTTGATAAAAGGGTAAACATAGCAAACTAAAAAAAACAGGATAAAAGGCGCAACAAATACATACGGAGCGATCTTAGGAGAAGAGAAAAAGGAGCTTACTAAGGTTTTCTTCATTTTAGACATCTATATGAGCCCACCTTTTCTTATAAAATTGAGCCAAAATTGAGCAAATTGATGAAGAAGGGCTGTAGACTCAATTAACCCTCTTTATCCTTCATCTACAGCCCTTTTTTCATCCGAAACTACCGTAGAACAGAACTCCGTTTTTAGTGTTTACTGACGAAGTTCTTTAGCCGCTTCCTTTAAGGCTTCTTCCGGAGTTTGACTTAACTCTCTTAAGGCTTTGAAACAAACGTTTTTCTTTAACAAATCGATAGCTAAGGGATATTTATCCGTAATTACCGTTGGATTAAACTCATCTTTAATCGTTAACAACATATCAAAAACGTCTTTCCCAAAGTATTCGGTGTAAACATTATCTTCCCGCATCGCCGGGTCATCCCACACGTCCCAGCGCAAGGGGTCAAACCCCAAAATCGTCCAGGTCTTGATTGCCCCTTCTTTAGAGAGTTTAGCAGCCTCTAAAAAGCGGACGGCTAAATCCTTGTGTTTACTCTGAACTGTAACTACAGTACCGATTCCACCCATCCCGGCTGAACGGTTCCCCCCCGGCTTCCAGGCTGGTAGCGGCCGGACGATAATCTTTCCTTTTAGATCCGGCATATACTGGACAAAACGTCCCATAAACCACAAAGGCATCATTAAGGAAGCAGCGCCACCTTGGTTCATAAAGGCCCAATACTCCTCTGCATGGTGGAATCCACCCGGTGCCGGAATGGCAATTTTGTGTTTATAAATCATGTCTTTAATAAAAGTAAGCACCTTGATATTATCCGCATTATCAAGGATGACTTCGCCATTTGGCGCAAAGATATCCGTACCATATTGACTGAGCATAGGATAGAAAGTCCAGTGTTCGGTGACTTCTACCGTTGTCATTGGCTTACCGGTCGCCGCGACCACTTTCTTCCCGGCTTCTACATAATCATCCCAAGTGACAATAGTATCCACATCAACCCCGGCTTGGTCCATGTATTCCTTATTGTAAAACATAACCGTAGCGCCGACATGGTAATCAATGCCATAATACTTACCGTCTTTAGCATAGTTGTCAAAGCGCGCTTTAACTAATTTGTCCAACACCGGTTCGATGATATTATTTAACGGTACTAGTTGGGGATTTTTACCCTTAAGATAGTTAGCAAACTTGGCAATTTCGATATCGGCCAAATCAGGCGCACCCACCCCGGATTGCAAGGAAATAAGTAGTTTATTGTGAATTTGGTCGTAAGGATAAACCTCAGTTTTTAAAAGAATTTGTTCTTTCGGGTGTGCTTTATTCCAGGTTTCAACCGCGTCATCCATAAAAGCCTTATGTAGTTCTTGGAAGGTCCAGAAAGTAAGCGTCGTCGGCGAAGCGGTATTTCCCGGTAAAGCTAGAATCATGATGCATAAACTCACGAACAGGAGAAAAATAACCTTTCGCATAAAATCAACCTCCTTAATCTTTGTTAACAATAAGTATAATCTTATTTTTACTTGGAGGTACTCTAATATTTTTACCTTTTGCTATATATTTGTTACAAATGAAAATCATCAAGCTGAATCTGCCCGCAGAGTTTCCTTACCAATTTCCCCCTCATGGCTGAGATAGCCAAAAAAAAAGACATCCCGCGCAGGAGGTCCTTTAGTTTACTGTGTTTTTCTCAGTTTTGTACACTAAAAAGTGTAACCTTTCATCCGGATATCACCGGGCTGAATTCTTAAACCAGGTTTTTAGTGATGATAATCCGGGTTAATCTCCTCTCACTCCTAACTCCTTTCTCGACCCGCTTAACCCTTTTTCTAATACCCGTCGCCGGCGTTCAAAGGAGAACAATTTTTCCCTGGACGGATCGACCGGACCATAGCGGGCTTCCTGGTAAACGGCGGTGACATGCTTGACGGCTTCCTCCGCTTCCGGCAGCATGGCGGTGAGCGCCGTGCCAATCTCTTCCGGGGTCTGGCTAGCCTGCCACAACAACCCCTGTTGGCGGGCTTTAGATAACAGACGGTAGTATCCCCGGCGGATTAAAGCCCGCGAACCTCGCCCCCAAGTAAGGATCTCTTTCCGCTTCCGCCCGCGGCTAACGGGATCGCTCTCCAGGCGCGACTGTCCTTCCCCCAAAAGGCCGGTTTTTCGCAGCCGCTTCTGCCAAAGCCGCCGCAGAAAAAGATAAAAGCGGGTCAAGGTTTTCGGTAAACCCCGCAACTTATGGACTTCCCCGGCCACCGAACGGTAGAGGAAGAAGCCGATGAGCCCGAGGAGAACACCGATGATCAAAGCCATCAGTAAGCCCATGAAAAAGAGGTAAAGGATGGAAAGGATTTGGGTGAATAATCCGGGCTGCCCATCGGAGAACGCAGCGATCTTCCAGGGGGAAGCGGAAGGGATTTCCGTTTCTACCTCCGGCGCCACCGGTTCCGGCCAAAGGGAAACCAAACGTTGGTAGAGCCAACGTAGCCCTTTAAAGCCCACCGCCTGAAAATCACCGGGTAATAACAGGTTAAGGATGGATAGGCTAAGGAGGAACACCCCCGTCCAGCTCCGCCATTCCTTACGCAAGGGCGAATCGGCCTTAAGCCCTTCCATCGTCCAGAAAGCCTGTTGGTAACAATAATTACCCTCGGTCAACAGCAACAGACCGCAAAGAGTGAAGAGCCAAAGCAAGATTCTGCCCGTCGCCGGGGGCATGCCCCCGGTCAGATGGGAAGAGAGGGCAAAGCCCATCACCCCGATCCCCAGCAAGCCGCCGACGGCGGATTGGAAATCCCGCCAATGATTGATCCAGAAGGTCATGTCCACTACCTTCTCTTCCCACTGTTTCGACCAGATATGAACCGGGCGGGACGGACGGCGCTGTAATCCGTAAAAGAGCCGGCCTAACCGTTTTCCGCCCTCCCACGTGATCACCGCCGGGATCCACCAACGGGAAGCTTGGGCCAAACTTTGCCCGGAGAAAAGGAGCTCTCCCGGGTTCACCCCGCCGGCCCGGCCCCACAAGATCAACGCACCCCCCTGGAGCAACAAGAAGAGGCTTACCCGCAATAGCACCGGTAAGGCCTGAAACAGAGGCAAGGCCGGATAAAAACTCCCCCCTACGGCCAACAGCAGGAGCAAGAGGGCAGTGACGACAGGATGAGACTCGTACAAATCGAGGGGCAGCAAAAGGGTTACCAAGAGCATGAACAGCCAGAAAAAAAGGCCGGCCAAGAACTGGCCCCCACCGGAAAACATGTTATTTTCCTGTTCATCCCGGGTTATTTCCTGTTCTCCCCTTGGTGAAAGTAAATTCACCCCGCTCACGCCCTTTGCGCACAATATACCATTGGAGATGTTCTTTTTTCAATTCCGTCGCCGGAACCACCCCCGCCCGGAAGTACGGCCATAAAAAGATCGGCTGCCGGCCATTCTTCCGTAACCGGGCGGCCCATTCCACCATCGTCGGGGTAATCTCCGGGGTAAGAAAGAAGAGGACCGACCCCACCGGCAAGCGTTGCGCCGCCAAAAATAACTCTTCCCAGCTCTGCCCCCGCCCCGGAGCTACCCCCGCCAGGTAGGTAAGGATTTTCTCCTCTTGGCTCTTCCCCCGTTTCGGCGGCCAAGACAAAAGCCCCGCTTCGGCGCCAAACGCCTTTCCGTTCCCATAAAAACCAACGGTTTCATCGTTTTGGGCCAAAGCGTGAAAGAGGGAAGCGCTTAATTCAATTAAAAACTCCACCAAAAAGTACCATTCACCGGTTGGCAGATCCTCTTCCCGCAAATTCAGGAAAATGCCGTAATCGGTTTTGAGGGTTGTTTCCCACTCCTTCACTTGTAAGCGCCCGGTCCGCGCCACATTGGGCCAATGGATCTTTTTTAAACGATCGCCGGGAAGGTACTCCCGGCTGCCCTGAAGCCGGGTCGGGTCTTCATATAAATTGCAATAAAGCCGGTAAGGCCCGATCGGCATCCGCCGGGGCAAAGCCAGCCCCCGGAGCGGCCGGAGCGAGGGAAAGACGATAAGTCTCTCTTCCCCGGTTACCATTAGCTGTAGTTCCGTTAAGCCCCAGGGATCCCCCAGCAGCAATTGGGTGGGGGGCAGGGCATAAATCCCGCGGCGTTCCGCATGGATCTTGATGGCAAACTCCTTTCGCCGGCGGGGCGGAAGGGAAAGCAAACTTTTCATCCGGTCGGCGCTCACTTCGGAAAAGGAGTGATAAACAACACACCAAAAAACCGGGAAAAAGGTCGGGTTGACCAGACGAATGGTAACCGTAAGGTCATCGCCGACAAACCCCTTCCCGTTCGTTACTTCCCTCACGACCCGGAGTTTCTCCACCACCCGCCGCCGCCCCCACCGGATAACCAGCAACAGTCCGGTGAGCATATACAGGGCTACCGCCGGCGTATAGCTAACCGCCGTCAGCAAAAAAACCACAAAGCTCAAAGCGGGCAAGGCTTTACGCATTTAGAGCTTCCTCCGTCGGAACGGGGGTGGTAGCAAGGATTTCCTCGACGATATGAATGTCCTTCTCGCCCCGGGCAAAGGCTTCGGTGGTCAAAACCAACCGGTGGGCCAGGATAAAGGGGGCCAAGTATTTGATATCTTCCGGCAGGACATAATTCCGGCCGCGCAGAACCGCCCGCACCCGGGAAGCTTGGAACAAAGCGATGCTCCCGCGGGGACTGGCCCCCAGCTCTATCCGGGGATGGCGGCGGGTTCTGTTCACGATTTCCACGATATAAGACCGGAGACTATCTTCCACAAAGACTTCCCTGGCCGCCTGGATCAGGCGGAGAATCTCCTCCGGGGATACTACTGGTTTTAAATTGTTGAGCGGATGTTCCTTTTCCATCCTGGCCAAAACCTGCCGTTCTTGATCAGGGTTGGGATAACCCAAGGCAATCCGCATTAAAAACCGGTCCAACTGTGCTTCAGGCAGGGGAAAGGTCCCCTCAAACTCAATGGGGTTATTCGTCGCCAAGACCATAAAGGGAAAGGGTAAAGGAAGAGTCTGACCATCCACCGTTACCTGCCGCTCACCCATAACTTCCAAAAGCCCCGACTGGGTCCGGGGGGTGGCCCGGTTAATCTCATCCACCAGAACAATATTGGCCATCACTGGCCCCGGACGGAAGGAAAAACTTCCTTCCTTCGGGTTAAAGACGGAAACGCCGGTTATATCTGAAGGCAAAAGATCGGGTGTACACTGAATCCGGTTAAAGGACAGCCCCAAAGAGCGGGCCAGTGACCGGGCCAACATGGTCTTCCCCACCCCCGGAACATCTTCCACCAACAAATGTCCTTCGCAGCCCAGGGCCACCAAAGCGAGTTCCACCGCTTCTTCTTTCCCCACTAAAACCCGGCTAACATTGGCGATAATTTTCTCCGCAAACGCTTGAGGGTTAGGCTCGTCCATCGCCAATCCCCCTTTAAAACTCATTTTCTACTCCTACTTCGCCTTTTTTAACCGGTCTCCTCTCTTTTGGAACAATTTTCCGGCTATGCCCGTAAAGATGATTACCGGACAATATCCATCACTGAAAGCGAATTCTTTTCCGGATCAAGACCGGAGGGCCGCGTTTTCTCCCGCCACGAACCCGGAAGACCAGGCCCATTGCAGATTGTAGCCGCCGCAACGGCCGGCCAGATCGATAATCTCACCGGCGAAAAAGAGGCCGGGGACCAGCTTGGACTCCATGGTTTCCGGATCAAGTTCGCCGGTTGCCACGCCTCCCACCGTCACCTGGGCACTGGGCCAGCTTTTTGTCCCCCGGACCGGGAACCGCCAGTCGGTCAGGATCGCCCCGATTTGGTCGATCTCCGCCGGAGTCAGGGTATCCGCCGGCCGTTTTAAATCGGGAAAACCGGCTTCCTTGAGTAAGACCGGGATCAACCGTTTATTAATAAACCCCACCAGACTAAAGGCGAGGGTCTTCCCGGCAGCCTGCCGGAAGCGGGCGTTGAGGAATGCGGCCAACTCGGCGCGGTCCATCCGGTCGATAATGGACAACTGTAAAACCGGTTCCTTCCCGGCTTCCAATAGCCGTCCCACCAGTGAACTGAGTTGAAAAACCGGCGGGCCGGAAAGGCCGTAATTCCCGAAGATGATGTCCCCCCGCTCCCTACCGAGCACCGTCCTACCGTCCCACAAGGCCACCGTGCCGGCCAGTTTAACCCCTTGGACCTGAGGAAAAAAAGGACCTTCCAGTTTTAACTGGACCAAACCCGGATAAAGCGGAGTGACGGTATGGCCAAGACTCCGCGCCAGATCATAACCATTCCCATCGGAACCGGTGGAAGGCTTCGCCTTTCCCCCCGGAGCCAGGATCAGGCGGTCCCCTTCAATGCTGGACCCATCGGCCAATTCCACCCGAAACTTTCCCCCCACCCTCCGGACCTTTGCCACAAAAGCGTTGACCCGGATCTGCACTCCCAAAGTTTCCAATTCGTAAAGAAGAAGATCAAGTACACTGGAGGCCTGGTCGGACCAAGGATAGACTTTCCCCTCCTCCTCCTTTGGGACAACCCCTAGCTCCTTGAAGAACGCCATTGCTTCCGTACTGCCAAAAATCCGGAGGGCGGCTTCGGCAAAGCGTGGGTTCTCTCCCTGAAAGCAACCGTAATCCATATTGATATTAGTGAAATTACACCGTCCGTTCCCGGTCTCCAGCAACTTTTTGCCGACCCGGGGGTTCCGTTCGAGAAGCATTACGTCCGCCCCCCGCCGCCGGGCGGTGATTGCAGCCATCATCCCGGCAGCCCCACCGCCCACCACCAAAACTTGTCGCTTCATTCTTCTACCACCCTCTTCCACCATTTATTCTAACTGATCCTGCTGCAGAAGGAAAGTCCGTTCCCCGGCGTCCTTCCGGGGTTTTGCAAAAAGAGCTTTTTTTAAAGAAAAAGGGGTAAAATTGACGGGAGGGTGTTTTTGGGGAGAATAACGAAATGAAATCTTGAGGGGTAAACCGATCCGGCCGATAATCATAAATAGCGTTGATTGCAGAAAGAGGCGTTTTCCCAAAAAACGCCATCCTGCCGAAATTAAGTCTTGAGGAGGCCAAGCTATGCCCTATGATTTTGACCAAATTATCGACCGTCGGCAAACCAATAATGTCAAGTGGGACCGGCGGGCGGAAGTTTTCGGCGCCGGTGACCTGCTTCCTCTGTGGGTAGCGGATATGGATTTCGCCGTCCCTCCGGGAGTCACGGCGGCGCTGAGTGCCCGGATTAAACATCCGGTTTACGGCTATACTTTCCCCCCGCCCGAATTTTACCAGGCGGTCATTGATTGGCTGGCCAAACGGCACCACTGGAACGTCAAACCCGAATGGTTGCTGGTCACCCCTGGGGTTGTCCCGGCGCTAAACTTAGCGGTGTTAGCCTTTACCCGGCCGGGGGAGACCGTTCTGATTCAACCCCCGGTTTACCGGCCCTTTTTCCGCGCCGCTGAAAATAACGGGCGGCGTTTGGCACTTAATCCTTTAAAAGAAGTGAACGGCGGCTATACGATCGACTTTGCGCAGCTGGAAGCCGTCGTTGATTCAAAGGTCAAATTGATGATCTTCTGCAGCCCCCATAATCCGGTGGGACGGGTCTGGCGCCAAGAAGAACTGGCCCAAATCGGTGACTTCTGCCGGCGTCATCAGATTCTGCTCGTCTCCGACGAAATCCATTCCGACTTGGTTTATAAAGGCCATACCCACACCCCCGTGGCTTCTTTAAGCCCGGAACTGGCCATGAATACCATCACCTGTCTCGCCCCGAGTAAAACCTTTAATATCCCTGGGCTGACCACCGCGGTGACGATCATTCCCGATCCGGAGAAGCGCCGCTGTTTTCAACAGATCCAGGCCGGTCTCGGCCTGGAGGTCTATAATACGCTAGGGATTACCGCCTTTACGGCCGCCTACCAAACGGGCGAAGACTGGCTTAAGGAGTTGATCCCTTATCTCCAGGGGAATCTCGATTTCCTGTTGGACTATTGCGCCCGGCGGATCCCGCTGATCCACCCCGTCAAACCGGAAGGCACTTATCTGGTCTGGCTTGACTGCCGGCGTTTACCCCTTACTCCCGATCAACTGAGAAGCTTTCTGATTAATGAGGCGAAACTCGGCCTGAACGATGGGCGTGAATTCGGCCCGGGCGGAGAAGGTTTTGCGCGGATCAATATCGCCTGTCCCCGGCCGGTCCTGGCGGAAGCCCTCCACCGCCTGGAACAAGCCGTGGGAAAACTGCTTTAAGTCCATTCGCCCATGATGGAAAGGGAATTCCTCGCAGGACAGGACGGAAGATCTACTCAACAACTACACTGATGGCCGCGTCAGGACAATAGTAGGCGCAGATTCTACAGGTACTACCGCCGTCGGCGTCAACCGTCACCCGGTTGGCGCCGTAAGCGCCTAAATCGGATGCCCACCGGATCACCCCCGCCGGACATCTTTCAATGCAAAGGCCGCAACCTTTACACAACTGAGGAAAGATCGTCCAGGAGCCCCGCGCCGTCGGCCAGCATTCACCGGTAAACTCCGGCCCTTGGTCATCAGGGGTAGTATTCGCTAATTCGCTGGGCTTCTTTACATCAACCATTTGGATAAGCCTTTCCTTTCTTTATTCTTTTAAGACCGGACCGGTTCCGGGGCGGCCACCAGTTCCAGCCCTTTGGCCAAGGCCTGCAAATTCCAGGTCTTCAGTTCCGGTTTAGCCCGGAATTTCTCGCCAAACTTCTTTTCGATGGCCGCCTCCACCTGGGCGGGGGACAGGACCTGAATCAGCTGGACAATGGCCCCCAGGACAATAATGTTGAAGACCCGGTTGGTCAGTTCGGTTTTAGCCACTTGGGCGGCGGGGATGCCTACCAACCTCACCCCGTCGGCCGCCGGTGGACGCGGGGGCGGCCCCGGCTCCGCCCCGGTCATCCGGGCGAAGGCCTCCGGCGCCACGGTCTCATAACCCTGAATCCCGACGGTCCGGTCGTCGATGACCGGGGGTTTAAAGGCCGATTGGTCATAGAGATAGATCGTCCCCGCCCGGAGATAACCTTTGATCCGCTCCCCCGCCCGTTCACTTAAGACGGCCACCAAATCAGCCTTTTGAAATTTGGGCGCGCCAATGGACCCCTCGGCAATCTGGACAAAAGCGATGGAGACCCCGCCCCGCTGTTCCACCCCGAAGTTGGGGATATAGAGGGCTTCCTTCCCCGCCTGGAAGGCCGCTTCGGCCAAGAGTTCACCGATGCTCTGGACCCCCTGGCCTCCCTCCCCCGCGATGAGGATCTTCCATGTTTTTTCCGCCACCATTATCCCTCCTCCTCCCCGGGGGGTGCATCCGCCGTCCGGAACTCGCCCACTTTATAATAGCGGGGCATCTCCCCCTGCAGAAAAGCCCAGGTCTGTTTGGCATTGGTCCGCCAGTTGGTCGGGCAAGTGGAGAGCACCTCCACAAAGGAGAAGCCCCCTCCGGTCATCTGGTTCAGAAGGGCTTTCTGCAAATACTTCTTTAATTGCTGGTATTCCCCGACCGTCGCCCGGGCCACATAAGACCCCTCCGGCGCAATCGCGGCCACCAACTCCGGCCCAAGCATGGGAAGGCCGGTCTTGGCCTCCTCCCGCCCGTAAGGAGTAGTCCCCGTCTTTTGCCCCGGTAAAGTCGTAGGCGCCATCTGTCCGCCGGTCATCGCATATAAAGTATTGTTGGCCAAGATCGCGGTAATCTTCTCCCCCCGTTGGGCGGCGTTGACCAAGTGTTGGGCGCCGATGGCGTAACCCCCGCCGTCCCCCATATAGGCGATGCCGATGAGCTCCGGCCGGGCCCGTTTGGCGCCGACGATCACCGGAATGGTCCGCCCGTGATGGGTCTGAATATTGTCAAAGTTAAAAAAATCCCAGCTCAGCAGGGAACAGCCAATGTCGCAACCGTACAAAACCCGGTCCAGAATCCCCAATTCGTCCACGACCTCGCCCAAAGCTTTCAAGGCGATGCCATGACCACACCCGGGACAAAACCGGTGGGGTTTGGTCTCTTTTCGCCAGGAAAGGGGCAGCTTGGTATTGCCCGGCGTTTCCTGAAGGACCGGTTTTTGGCCTTCCGTCATGAGACCGCCTCCCCCTCTTCCGTTTGGTCAACGGCGGCTGCAATCTCCTCCGCCGTAATCCCCACCCCCGGTTTTAATAAGGAGTCCACCGGATTGGTGAGCCCGTAGAGTTCAGCTTTGACCATGGCCAGCAACTGCCCGTAGGCCGACTCTACCACCAGGAGGCGAAGGTTGGGGCTGGCCGCCGCAATTTGGCGCAAGGCCTGGCCCGGAAAAGGCCGGACGGTCACCGGACGGAAATAGCCAACCTTCCATCCTTGCCGGTTCAGGCTCTCCTTGGCCTGTCGCGCCGCCCGGGCCACAATCCCGTGGGCAACTAGTAAAACCTCCGGTTCGGGGGGAACCTCCGCTTCCCACTCGGTCACCTCCGGCGCGATCCGTTCATAGACGGCCAGCTGATCCATTAAGCGTGTGTACAACTCTTCCTCCAGATTGAAGGTGTTCCGGAGGTGAACCGGATCCCGGTCCCGCGCCGGCACCCCCGGCAGACAGAGGATGGGCTCCGCAGGGACAAGCTCCCACCCTCTGTTCTCCGGCCGGAACAGGGTAACCGCTTCCCGCATCTTCGCCTGATAGCCGTCGCCCAAAACAAAAGTGGGGAAACGGTACCGCCAAGCCGAGTTAAAGGCCTTGATCGTATATTCGAAGAGCTCCTGGTGGGAGGCGGTGGAATAGACGATCCGGAGGCCCTCGCCGTTCCCCCCGGTGGCGGTCAGCCTTAACTCCTGTTGGGAATAGATGACCGTCGCCGTGGAAGGTCCCCCCCGCTGTTGAATAATCCAAACCCCCGGTATCCGCATCATCTCGGCCATGGCGATGGGCTCTTGCATTAAAATGTTGCCCGGCCCGGCTGTCGCCGAAAAGGTTTTCTTTCCCACCAAAGCGCCGCCCGGCATCGCAAAACCGGCCGACATCTCATCCTCCGTTTGGAGAAAACCCCGGCCAAAGTGGGGCGTCAGGCGGGCCCAATAATGCATAATTTCGTTCTGGGGCGTAATCGGGTAACCATACATCAAATCGGCTCCGGCGGCCAGGGCCGCCCAGGCCACCACTTCGTTACCAGTCATAAAACTCCGCTGTTCCCTCCGGAGCACTTTTTCGTACTCCCCACTCAGCTGTCTGCTTACGATTTTGATCCCCACCTTTCCTTCGGTTGCCTGAATTCCTCAGGCATTGGGTTTTTTAGGGTTCCCGCCTGTTTCACCAGAAGGCGCCGGACATAAAACGTTCGATGGGCCAGACCGGATTGCCCATCCGGTCGACGGAACCAAGCTGGCGGGCATATGGGCGCAAGGCGGTGGTGGCCAGGACCGGACAACCCACCCGGCGGGCAGCGGCGGTGACCAGCACCGCCCCCTCCTGAATCAGCTCGACCGTGGTTTCCTCCCCTAAATGGGTATTGTTGATTAAACCATCCACCGCGCCAAACTCGTCAAGATAAGCGAGGATTAAGGGGAGGGAAGAGGTGACCGGCCGCGTTGTATTCACCACCATAATCAGGCGCAAGGCTTCCTCCCCGTTTGCCTGGGCAAAACCGCCCTCAATCAAGTTTAAAAGCCGCCGGCCTTCCACTCCGTAACCCACATCGATAATCACGTCTCCGGGAAAAGCCAGGGCAGAGACGATCTCTTTTTTGAGAGGGATCGCCGCTTCCCCCGGACCAATCAGTTCCTTGGTTTCCCAAGCCAAGACTTGAAGGCCCTGGGCTTCCAGTTTCCGTTTAAGCGGGCGCAACGTATAAGCCGGTTCCACCAGATCCAAATCGACCAGCCGCACCCGGCGGCCCGCCCTCACCAGACGCAGGCCCCGGTTTATAGCATTCTCACTTTTTCCGCTGGCATACTCCCCGACATAGGCTTCTAAAACCCGCCGCAACCGCTTCCCCCCTTTCTCTCCTCTCTCATCTTCTCCCTTTCCGGCGGCATAAAAACCGCCGACTTGGAAAAGTTAAAAGGGAGGTGAAGGCGATGGCCAAAGCAAAACTGACTCCCAGGCAACAAAAGTACCAGGCAAAAGCAAAAAAAGCCGAACCCAAACCGGATTATTTCCGCAATGCCATCTCCGCCTTTTTCAGCGGCGGCCTCGTTTGCCTGTTGGGACAGGCTTTAATCGATTTTTACAGTCAGATCATGAAGGTTCCACCTAAGGAAGCCGCCAATCCGGCCACCGCGACCATGATTCTAATCGGCGCCCTCCTGACCGGTTTTGGCGTCTTCGATAACCTGGCCAAATACGCCGGGGCCGGGTTGGCGGTACCGGTTACCGGTTTTGCCAATTCGGTCGTTTCCTCCGCTTTGGAATTCCGGGAAGAAGGTTTAGTCTACGGTGTCTGCGCCAAAATGTTCACCCTGGCCGGCGCCGTCATCACCTTCGGAGTCATAACCGCCTTCGTCTTCGGGTTAATCCACGCGATCTTTCATTAGTGGCATTCGAGGAAAGAAGGTTATGTGCGCCTCCGATTGAGTAAGATTTTGGGAAGCGAAGAAGCAGGATCAAGAAGAGGGAAAAGCGTGAGCAAGAAAACGGGAAAGCAAACCTATCAGTTTGGCAATCCGCCGAAGATCATCAGCACCGGCACGGTCGCCGGTCCCCTTGAGGGGCAAGGGCCGCTCCACGAAGATTTTGACGAGATCCTTACCGATGCGCGCAACAACGAAAAAAGTTTTGAAAAAGCCGAACGCTCCATGTTAACCAAAGCCTGTCAACTGGCTTTGAATCATGCTTCCTGCTCCACGGACGAGGTTGATCTTTTTCTGGCGGGGGACCTCTTAAACCAGATTATCTCCGCCAACTTTACCGCCGCCACCTTGGGCATCCCTTTTCTCGGGCTCTACGGCGCCTGCTCCACGGCCGCCTTAGGCCTGAGCCTCGGCGCCATGCTACTGGACGGGGGATTTGCCGAAACGATTTTGACCGCCACCTCCAGCCATAATTGCACCGCCGAACGGCAATACCGCTATCCCACCGAATATGGCGGCCAACGCCGTCCTTACCAGCAATGGACAGTGACCGGCGCCGGCGCCGCGCTCCTCGGTTACCACGGGGAAGGGCCGAAAATCACCGGCGTCACCTTGGGTAAAGTCGTGGATCTAGGATCAAAGGATCCCTTAAATATGGGGGCGGCCATGGCTCCCGCCGCCGCCGACACCATCCTCCAGCATTTTCAGGATACCGGCTGGGACCCTAAGGCCTTCGATCTGATTGTCACCGGCGATCTCGGTAAAGTCGGGATCGACCTTTGCCGCCAGGAGCTGGCCGAAAACGGTCTCGAGCTCGGCGACAACTTCAGCGACTGCGGCCTCTTAATCTACGATCTGAATAAACAGGATGTCCACGCCGGCGGCAGCGGTTGTGCCGCTTCCGCCTTGGTCACCTACGGCCACCTCTATAAAAAGTTGCAGCGGAAAGAGCTTAGCCGGCTGCTCCTGGTCGGAACAGGGGCGCTCCATAGCACCACCTCTTTCCAACAGGGCGAAAATATCCCCTGTATTGCCCATGCAGTGCGAATTGAGGTTTAATCCCCGGTTTCTTTTTATCTCCGCCCGTACAGAATGGTGTTTCCTTACTCCACTTTCAACAACAGGAGGATCATTCCCATGCCTACCACCGTCGCCCAATGGGTCGTCCAGCAACTGGCAGCCTGGGGCGTAAAGTCAGTCTACGGCGTGGCCGGTGACGCCATTTTACCACTTCTGGCTGCGCTCAATGAGCATCCCCAGATCCGCTTTTATAGCGTGATCCATGAAGCCACCGCCGCCTTTATGGCCTCGGCCCAAGCCAAATTGACCGGGGAATTAGGGGTTTGCGTCGCCACCAGCGGACCGGGGGTGGCCAACCTCTTGAATGGCTTGATGGACGCCAAAAAAGACCGGGCGCCGGTTCTCGCCTTAACCGGTCAGGTGGCCAGTTACAACCTGGACACCGATTACAAACAAGCGGCCGACGAAAATCTACTCCTTGCGCCGGCGGTGGGCTATTCCGGTTTAGCGTCCACCCCCAAGGCGGCCAATGATCTGCTCGGCAAAGCGCTCCGGACCGCCGTTGCCCAAGGTTCCCCCGTCCACTTGGCTTTTACCAAAGACATTTGGTCTGCGCCAGTGGCCCAGCCGGTCCACCCGCCCGAACCATACCTGATGACCAAAGCCCACTCCAGCCCGGAGGTGGTCGCCGGTGCTTTCCCCCTTTTAAACGAGGCGGAGCGACCGGCGATCCTCGCCGGCCGCGGAGCCATGGGCCTTGGGCCGCTTCTTTTGGACCTGGCTACCCACTGGGAAAGCGGGATCACCCTGACCATGCCGGCCAAAGGGACGGTCCCCGGGGAACATCCCTTGGTCCTGGGCGGACTGGGTCCGGGGGGCAGTGAAGCCGCCAGTAAAATGCTGGCCGAAGCCGACCTCCTGCTCATCGCCGGCGCCACCTGGTGGCCCGAGCTTTATCTTCCGGAGCACCTGAAAATCGTCCAGCTTGACACCGCCGTTGAGAACATCGGCGGAAAAATTCCCGTCACCTACGGGCTCGCCGGCGATCTACACCTGCTGCTTCCCCGCTTGCGGGAAGGAATCCAGAAAAAAGAGAAACCCCGGTGGCAGCAGCGCTTGGCTGAGTTAAAAGCCGACTGGCAAGCGGAGATCCGGCCGGAACAGCAAGTCGTTGCTTTGGCCGGCGACGGTGGTTTTGCCCAAAGTCTGCCCGATTTCGTGACCGCCGTCCGCTACCGGCTGCCGCTCACGCTCATTATCCTGAAAAACGAATGGCTGGCCATGGAACGGGACCGGATGGAACTTCTGGCGCTGGATCCTTGGGTCACCCGGCTGGTCACGCCGGATTTCGCCGCCTTTGCCGAGGCTTGTGGCGGAAAGGGCTACACCGTTCATGACTCCTCCCAATTGGAAGAGATTTTCGCTTTGGCCCTCAACAGCCAGGAGCCGGCCATCGTCCAGGTGCAAACGGCCGCTCCCGTCTTTCCCGGACTCGTCTCCCAATTTCGCAGAGAAAAAAATGAGCAAGAAAGGAGTGTACCCTTGTGGGTGTAATCGAGGAAGTCAGCCGGACCCTGGTGGATAGGATGGCCGATCAGTTTCTTCTGCGCTTGATGCGCGACCCCTATGTGGAGAATCTCTGGGAGATCATCTCTACCTCGATGAAAGTGCCCCCTCGGGAGTTGATGGAAATTGTCCTCCGGGCGGAGAAGGGAAAACCTTTGGGGCGTCCCTTCGGGTCGGTTGAGCATTTTTCCCCGTGGCAGGATCTGATGTTTAATCCGGTTCATTTGGTCCGGTTGCCCACCGCCGATGCCCAAAGCGTCGAAACCAAGGTCGTCTTGGGTCCCAAGGCCAAACGCCCGTTGGAACTTAAGATCCCGATTATCCTTTCGGGGATGTCCTACGGGGGCGCCTTAAGCAAACAAGCCCGGATTGCTTTGGCCTAAGCTTCGACAGCCGCCGGTACCGCCACCAATACCGGCGAAGGAGCCTATCTCCCGGAAGAACGGGAGGCCGCCGCCAAATACATCTACCAATACCATCGCGGCCGGTGGCCCCATGGTAATAAAAAAGATTTTTACACACTGGCCGATATGATCGAAATCCAACTGGGCCAAGGGGCCCAGGCGTCTTCGCCCCAAACCACCAAGGCCGACAAGGTGGACGAAGAGTTCCGGGATATTTTCGGTTTGGACGCAGGAGAGGACGCGGTGATCGCTTCCCGTCTCGACGGGGTGGAATCGGGGGAAGATCTGAAGCACCTTGTCTCCCGGTTGAAGGAGGAAACCGGCGGCGTCCCCATCTCCTATAAATTTGCCGCCTCCCACTACCTGGAGGAAGAAATTGAATTGGCGGTCGCCGCCGGGATTGATGTCATCGTCATCGATGGGGCCGAAGCGGGGACCCACGCCGGGCAGCCTCTCCTCGCCGACGCCTTCGGCTTGCCGACCATGCATGCGCTGGTGCGGGCCGTCGATTACCTGGAGGAAAAAGGCGTCCGGGACCGGGTTTCCGTCATCGCCAGCGGCGGGCTCTTCTCCCCCGCCCACTTTCTGAAGGCGATGGCCTTGGGGGCCGATGCCGTGTATATCGGTACCGCCGCGGTCATGGCCATGATCCATACGCAAATGGTGGAGAGCAGTCCCTTTGAACCCCCCACCCAACTGGTCCTCTACAGCGGGCGTCTCAAAGACGAACTCGATATCGACCTGGCGGCCAAAAGCCTCACCAATTACCTGTATTCCTGTGTGGCGGAGATGGTCTTGGGCGTGGTGGCTTTGGGGAAAAACGCTTTGTCCGAGGTTAACCGGGAAGATCTCTGCGCCCTCACTCCCCATGTAGCCGAGATCACCGGAGTGGAACTGGCTTACCGGAGCAAGGGTGTTGCCCATTATTCCTTGCGGGAACAACCGGCCGGCGTCGGCACGGAGGTCCCGGTACCCCACTGAGCAAAGATTCCTCGGGTACGACGCAAAAGTTCAGTTTAAAAAAGCCCTTGGTCTTCCCATCCGGGATGACCAAGGGCTTTTCTCCTTCCTAGCTTAGGAGAGGGGACTTAAGAAATTACTTGAATAGAGCTTAACCGCCAAGCTCTCTACGGCTTAAGGAGTGAGGGGGCTTTTCAAATCCCCTTCATCAATAGTTGCTTGCGCGACAAAATCGGGATCGACCCCTTTTTGATATACTTCCAAAACAGCTTCCGGAGAAGGATAACCTTCCTGAAGTTCTTTTTCAGCGACAAGTTTTTCTTTTTTATTTAGAAAAGAAGGACTTTGCGGGTCTTTTTTAAAAATTCCTTGATCATTGATATTCGAATATATACGGGCAGTGGTATATTCTTCTTCTATGGTTAAATCAACTATCGCTGCGAAGGAAATTCTTATTTGATCCCCTTGCGGTTAAATATATCCCGCGAAAACCCAAATTCACGATCATTTGGAGTGATTTCGAGAATACGCTTTAACAAACCATTGTTTAAGTCATTGGCCCAATTGTCGTAATTATTCCCAATTTGATCGAGTATGTCGTAAGCAAAGTTCGAATTACTTTGTATAGCAATTGCTTTCATAAAATAACTGTTTTCTTCTTCCTGCTTGACAACGCCTTTAAGGGATTCCGGAAAAGACGGGACTCTATTAAAGACCGGTTTTATTCGGGGGCTAGAAGACCTGCACCCCGCAAGAGCTATGGCCACCAAGCAACAAATTATCACGGGCCAACTTTTCCTCACCAAAAACACCTCTTTTGGCTTTCTTTTTGATTTTTGCTTAGTTTTGCTGATTAAGCCCACTTTCTTTGAGTCTTGCTTTTAATAGACAAATAATTTTTCAGCTCCCGACAGTTATGGTTATTATTGGTTTCTTAAATTTATTAACATAATTTTATATATATGTCAATTCTATATACATATACCAATTACTCCCTTGGTCAAGGGTGAAGAAACAGTAGCCAATCTTGACTATTTCTTTCCCAGCGTATAAAGTAAAATATAACTTATAAAGTAATAGCCACTTCTTACTTTTTACTTTAGGTGTGATGTCAGTGATTAAAGTAGAGAACCTCGCTAAAGCCTACGGCGAACAAGTACTCTTTACCGACGCCAGTTTCTTAATCAACCCGGGCGAGCGGGTCGGGCTCGTCGGCCGGAACGGGCACGGTAAAACCACTCTCCTCCGGCTCCTGGCCGGGGAGGAAGAGCCGGATGCCGGGAGCATCACCTTCCCTAAAAATTACCGGGTCGGCTACCTCAAGCAGCACTTGAGCTTTACCCAGTCCACCCTTTTGGCCGAAGCCTGCCATGGTTTACCCGCCGCCCAAGAGGGGCAAACCTGGCAGGTAGAAAAGATCCTGCTCGGACTGGGCTTTACCAAAGACGACTTTCAGCGTCCTCCGGCCGAGTTTTCCGGAGGGTTTCAGGTCCGGCTAAACTTGGCCAAGGTCCTGGCCGCCGAACCCAACCTCCTGCTTTTGGACGAACCCTCCAACTACCTGGATATCGCCTCCATCCGGTGGCTCATCCGCTTTTTACAGTCCTGGAAGAACGAACTGATTCTGGTCACCCACGACCGGAACCTCATGGACCAGGTGATCACCCATACCCTGGGGATCTACCGGCAAAAACTGCGCAAACTGGAGGGAAAAACGGATAAATTCTATGCCCAACTGGCCAAGGAGGAAGAGATTTACGAAAAGACCCGGATCAACGAGGAGAAGAAGCGGAAGGAGATTGAGGTCTTCATCAACCGCTTCCGGTATAAAGCCACCTTAAGCAGCCGGGTCCAGTCCCGCATCAAAATGCTGGCCAAGCGGGAACGCCTGGAGAAACTGGCCAAACCCGAAGAACTGGATTTTTCTTTCCCGGAAGCGCCGATGCCGGGTAAATTGATCATGGAGGTGAAAGGGCTTTCCTTTGCCTACCAGCCGGCCGGCCCCTTCCTCATCGACGGCCTCAGTTTCACCGTAGGGAAAAACGACCGGATCGGGATTATCGGGAAGAACGGGAAAGGCAAATCCACCCTCCTCCGCCTCCTGGCCGGGGAACTTAAGCCGGTCAGAGGCGCCATCACTTGCCATCCCGCCCTCCAAACCGGCTATTTCGGCCAGACCAATGTGGAACGGCTGGATCCGGAAAAAACCATCCTGGAAGAACTGCTGGCCACCACCCCCGCTTGTACTCCGGAAATGGCCCGCAAGGTCAGCGGCGCCTTTTTGTTCAGCGGTGATTTAGCCCTGAAAAAGATCCGGGTCCTCTCCGGGGGCGAAAGAAGCCGGGTTCTCATGGGCAAACTCCTCCTCGCCCCCAGCAACCTGCTCTTGCTGGATGAGCCCACCAACCATTTGGATATGGAAGCCTGCGATTCATTGCTGGAGGCCCTGGATGCCTATAACGGCGCGCTCATCCTGGTCACCCATAATGAAATGTTCCTGCACGCCCTGGCCGATAAATTAATCGTCTTTGACCGGAACCAGGTTCTCTTCTTTAACGGCAATTACCAACGTTTTCTGGAAGAGGTGGGCTGGGAAGCGGACCAGGATCTCGAGGCCACCCAGAACGGAAGGGCAATTGCCGCAGGTACCACCAACTCCCGGAAAGCGCTCCGGCAGGAAAGGGCGGAGATCATTAACCGCCGTTCCATGGTGTTAAATCCGCTCGCCGCCAAGATGGAACAGTTGGAAAAGGCCATCACCCAACTGGAAGAAGAACTGGGGCAAAACAATCAGGAACTCATCACTGCCTCCGCCGCCGGAAACGGCGAGCGCATCGCCGCCTTAGCCAAGCGGAACGCGGAAATCAACGCGGAGGTGGATGCCCTCTATGACGAACTGGCCGGTGTCACCGAGGAGTACGAGCGGGCGGCCGCCGCTTTCGCCGCCGAACTGGAAAACTTAAACGCCGTCTAGCCGGCGGCGCAGGACCGCTCCGACCGGAACCTCCCGTTCCATCGGAAAATAAACCCGGTAACTGTTATGTCCTTCCTTGATCGGTTGACCGTCTTCGTCGGTCATGGCGGTTGAATCCAAAGGAAGTGTAGCATCGGGCAACAAAAGCTCCGTTTCGTCCCCCGCCACCAGGTGGTTTCTCAGTTCGACCAGGATCTTCCCCTCCGCGGGCCGGTAGGCCAGCACGGTCCCGGCAAGACCATGGGTCTTCCGGTAGCTTTGGTCAGGATTAACCCCGGCGAAGGCTTTATCTTTCGGTTTCAGATAAAACCCCGTAGTGTACCCGCGGTGGGAAATCTTGTCCAGTTCCGTGAGCCAAAAGGGCTCGCACCGGTAACCCGCCGGATCTTTTACCGCTGCGTCCAAAGCCCACCGGTAAGTCCTCGTCACCACCGCCACATAATAGACGGTCTTCATCCGCCCCTCAATCTTCAGACTAGAGACCCCAGCGGCCAGGATTTCCGGGAGATGCTCGATCATCCGGAGATCCTTTGCACTAAGCAGGTAACTGTAGCGTTTATCCCCAGTCACGACCAAGGGTTCATCGGGCCGCGTCCGTTCCGTAAGGGTATACTCCCAGCGGCAGGGATGGGTACACTCCCCCCGGTTGGCGCTCCGCCCTGTCAGGTAGGCTGAGAGCAGACAGCGGCCAGAAACTGCCAGACACATCGCGCCATGCACAAAAAGCTCCAACTCAACTTCGGGCACAGCAGTGGCAATCTCACCAATCTCAGCCAGGCTCAGCTCCCGGGCCAAAACAATCCGCTTGACCCCCAACCCGTGCCAAAAGCGGACCGTTGCCGTATTGGTCGTGTTCGCCTGGGTGCTGAGGTGCACCGGGAGCCGGGGTGCCGCCTGCCGGACGATAGCCAAGACCCCCGGATCACTGATGATCACCGCATCCACCCCAATCTCCGCCAGTTCCCCTGCTCTTTGCCGGACCAAAGTTAAATCCCTATTCCGGGCAAAAATATTCATAGCCGCGTAGACCTTCACCTTGCGCTGGTGGGCCAGGCGGACTCCTTCCGCCAATTCCGCCATGGTCATCTCCGCCTGCGTGGCGCGGAGACTCAGCCCTTCCACACCGGTATAGACCGCATCGGTCCCGTACAGGATGGCGGTCTGCAGTTTCTCCAAATTACCGGCCGGAACCAACAGTTCAGGTTTTTTCATCTTTCTCCCCCAGTCTTTACTAAACTCAATTTCGTAAACCCGTAAAACTTATCCCGCCTAAAACTTTTCCCGCCGCCCCCACCTGCAACTTCTTCCCCTCTCCACCCCAGATCCTCATCTTCCGGCGGATGGCGGAGGGTCAATGCTATTCTTTAATTAATTGCCAAGGGAAAGCCAAAAGGTCACGCCCTCCTCCAGCGTGACCCTTTATTATTAAGTCAGAAAACCCCGGACCAACTTGATCAATTATTCTCCTTAATCGCCGTAACGTCATAACCCATCTCTTCCACCACGGCTTTCAACCGGGCATCGGTTACGGCCCCGTCCACCTCGACCACCGCTCTCTTTTGGCCTAAATCAACCTTGACTTTCCGCACCCCCGCCACCTGTCGGAGGGCGCTTTCCACATGGGCTACACAATGCTGACAACTCATTCCCTCAATCAAAATTACCTTTTCCATCGGTCACCCATCCTTTCACGCTTATGGGTACAAGCGATAAGTCATCTTTACTCCCGCTCTACCCTCAACTCTTCGTCTTTATTTTTTTTCGGCGAAAACTTTCCTACCCACTTATTATTTTTTGCTTTTTGCGAGAAATGCCGTTCGCGGGCGGCGCTCCATTGTGTCAAAAGGTCAATGAACCGGTCCTTTGAATAATAGCCGACCAAAAAGAGGAGGACCGCTCCAGAAAATAAAAGCACCGCCGTCAGGTAATCCCGCTCCTGAAGATTGGCCCCGATGATGACAGAGCCCAGAAGAGCGGGGAGACGGGCGCCGGTGGCAATCATGAAGAATTTCAAAGGAGGCACATAAGCCAAACCCGCTGCATAGGTCAGAAGATCCTTGGGCAACCCCGGCAAGAGGAAAAGGAGGAAAACAACGAGATCAAATCTTTTACTCTGCAATAAGGTCCGGAACTTATCGTATTGGGCTTGGGGAAGAAAAGCCTTAAGTACCGGATAGCCAAGGAGCCGGGCGGTATAAAAGGCCAGAACCGAGCCGATCAACAAACCGATTAAGAGATAAAGCGTGCCTTTTCCTACCCCGTAGAGATACCCCCCCGGCGATCTGGACAAACTCACCAGGAATCGCCGAAATCACCACCTGAAGCACCTGGAAAGCAATAAAGACAAGGACCCCGGTTTTCCCATAAGACTGAATCAGTTCGCGAAAATGTTCGGGTTCACTCACCAGGCGAGTGATGACCGGTGCATAAGCGACTGTGAGATAAACCGAGAGCGCCAAAAAGGCGCCAAACAAGATCAAGTTAATGACCGAAACCTTATGCGTACCGTTGGAAAACATCTTTTTCCCCTTACCGTAGAACCCTTTTCCGTTTTTCATAAGTGGTATCCATATTATTTTACTTTGGATGGAATTTCACTAATGGCGCAGAGAATAAATTTAAACCCCATAATTAGTTGCATTTATAGTATAACATTATGGATATACTTGTCAAATCAAGCAGTAGGCATCTTAAGAGACCCGGTTTAATGACCTACGGCCGGGTTAACTTGTTTGCCGCCTGTGAAGCAACACAGATGTGATCTTCTTGATTTCGGTTTTATACTTTAAAGACTTTAATGGCTTCCGCCAGCCTTTCCGCCATGAGGTTCAGGTTTAATGCCAACTGCTGAAGTTGGGCTGCCGTACTGGCCTGTTCTTCTGCGGCAGCGGATACTTCTTCCGCGGCGGAGGCGGTCTCCCCGGAAATAGAATTGATGGTCAGCATTGAATCGACCGAAGACTCTTTTAACAGATTCACTTGGGTTAAGTCGAGAGCTGCCTGATTAATCATAGTTACGGTTTTGTCCATCGCGGTGATAATTTCGGCAAAGCTATCATTGACTGTGGTTACGGCGGTAAAGTGTTCATCAACGATCTGGTGGGCTTCTCCCACATATTCGGCGGAAATTAAGGCTTTTTTCTGAATCCTGGATAAAATACTATTAATCATTTCCGCCGCTTTTTTCGATTGGATCCCTAAGTTATTAATTTCATCCGCAAGGACGGCAAAACCACGACCGGCTTCCCCCACCCGGGCAGCTTCAATGGCCGTATTAATCGCCAGAAGGTTAGCCCGTTCGGCAAAGCCAGTAATGGTTTCTGTGATTTTTTCAATTTCATTTGCTTCAATCGTCAGATCATTAATATTTTTGTAAACGAGATCGGTTATTTCCCCCGTTTCTTTCGCCTTTGTCAGCAATTGATTCATGGCCGATTGCGAATTAAGACTCAGTCTTTTCGTCGTGTGGGCTATCTCCTCAATCTCTCCCGTTCTTTGCATCATTTGATCAATTCCCTCGGCCAAGTGGAGAATTGTCGAGGAGGTTTTCTCAATCTCTGTAGATTGTTCGGTGGTTCCTCTCGTGATCTGCTCCATCGCAGTTGCAACCCCTTCCGAGGTTTGGGTTAATTGGTCCGCGCTTTGATTCATCAATTCACCAAGCTGGACCACTTGATCAACGGCTTTTTTCGTATCGATAATTAAAGCACTGAACTTATCAATCATCATGTTAAAGGCTTTTCCCAAGTAACCCAGTTCATCTTCGGAGTTGATATTCGTCCGATGCCTTAAATCGCCATCTTCCGTTTGTTTCATGGTATTTACAACTTGGTTTAAGGGAACGGAGATCATTTTCGATAAGCGTCAAGAAAGAAGAAAAGCAAATAGACCGGCGAAAATAAGGAGGAGAAAAGTTATCCAGCGCAACCATCCAATCTCTTTAAAAAGATACGCAACGGGGAAGACATTAAGGATATACCAGTTATGTTCAAAAGGTTGATAAAAGAATAAAACTCTCGTCCCTTCCAAACTACTATAAATCTCATTTTGGTTCTTTTGGAAAGCAAGCGGTTGATGATTTTTCGTCAAGGCAGTAATTTTTTCCCCGACATACTCTTTAAAGGGAGCGGAGATTACTTGACCATCTTCGCTAAGTAACATGGAATATTTATTAATTTTCTTATTGAGGGGACGATTATCCGCTTCACGATATAACTCGTGATTTAGTAATTGATTTAAACTCTCTTCCCGAAGAAAGATAAAAAAGGATCCTAAATTTTCGTTGGTTCCGCTTTTGGTAATTTTCCGCCCTACAATTATGGTGTTGACCTTTTCCTGGTTAATATCGGGCACCGGTAATAAGGAGGACCAAGCTAATTCATGGCGGTCAAGTTCTTCAGCATATTGCTTAAAAGCAGGGGTATCAATAAAACTTTGGGGAACCCGGTCTGATAAGTTATAAACTACCTTTTGTCCGGGATCGAGGAAAACCATATCAAAAATAAAATCATCACCATATTTAAAACCCGCCAAGTATTGAGTAAATAAGTTTTTCATATTATACCTTTCGAAAAAATGCGGACTGTTTACCATCAAATCAACAATATTATTGATTTCACTGTTGGCGATCAGCTGGAAAGAGATATCTTCATAGTTATCCAGTTTAACCTCAATGTTAACGCCTTTTTGGGCTAGACTTTCCCTGGAGTAATCCTTGATTTTGTTAATAATGGCATTCTTGGCAAAGAGATAGGTAACCCCTCCGCTAAAGGAAAGAGGAATTAATGCAATCAGCAGAAAAAAGAGGATTAACTTATAATGGATGCTCAATTTTTGTAATATTTGGTAATTAATATGAAACATTCTCCGTTCCAAACAACCACACCCCCATTTTTTCGAAAAAACACGGATAAATCTTGATCTACGGTAGGGTGCTCAATTAACGGCTATAAACTTTATGTTTTGAGCTGTAATTATGCATTTTTTTACCAAAAGTAAAATTGCGGCAGATAACATTACAACATCTACTTGCCCTTTTCTTTTTTTTTACCAGTTATTTAATAATAATACAGCAAATTTCATTTTTTTCAAGGGTTAATCTTAACCGCCCCATTCTTCGTGGTATTAATGAAGCTAACCTGAGCGCTTTGGTGATCAAGATGGGTAACTGTTTTACAGTCGGCAAGAATTATGTCCCCGAAAATTCATCCGCCCATATATATAAGGCTACTCACGAGCAAGTAGCCTTTCTTTCACCAAACTCTTCTCTCAACAAGAGTACAACCTGACCATAAGAAGAACAACTTTAAAAATAAGCCGCTCCTCCGCAAGTAATCCACGCGACAATCATCGCGGTAATTAGCGACCCAAGATATACCTTGCCTGTCTTACGGTAGAAATATGTCGCCACAAAAAACAGCACGAAAAACTGGGGAAAAATAAGGACAAGCGCGCTCATGAACGGGCCGTCGAAGATTGTAAGACCGGTTAAAGCCCAGCCTGTCCCATAGCCAAGCAGAAAGGGAACATATTCAAAAAGCGCAACAATAACCAGACCACCCAGCATTACATAGATATTTTTCAGCCACCAGACCAGCTGTGTTTTCACCGGTGATTCATATTCCTTTAGGCGCATTTGCCCAAACAGTCTTACTCCTCCGTTAAACAGGAAAAACACCAGAAAGAACGGCAGGTATAACAGGAATTGCAGGAAACGGCCGGGTGTAAACGGGCGCAGGAAAGGCCAGATAAACCTGAGATCAGTATTGAAAAAGCGATAACCTATTGTTGTTAAAGCATACAGCAGCCCAAACATAATAAGGGCCATCAGAACAGTCTTGCCTATTATTTTCCAATCCAACACCGTCTTTTCCCGTTCGAAAGATAAACCCATGTCATACATTGTCACGCCAAGCTCTTTTCCTTCCCCTTTTTTATACCATCGGCGGAACAGGAAAAACGCGATGACAAACAGCAGATCCAGCCAGAGGATCAGTCCTCCGGCCATCAGGGTTTTGAAAAGACCATCCGGGTACGGGAAAAGGCCATGCCCTAACTGGGTCACAAAGGGATAAAAGATTGCGCTTAATAAAATGCTTGTGATCGCCATTTTATGCCAGCTTTTCTTCGGGGCCGTATACCTGTCTGGAAGCGGCTGGGCCACCGGAGCAAAGAATTTCGTCGTAAGCAGAAATGAACAAAGCGGCAACAATGAAAGGACCGCAGCTAACAAGGCAAGACCCATCAACAGTTCTCTTTGCATGTACACCAAATCCGACGGCGGTATCTCCGGCACAACCCCGAGCGCGGTCGTAAACCATTCCATCGCGGTGGAAATCCCCTTTTTACTATGGGTAACTCCCCGGTGCACAGTATTCAAAAACTCCATGCGTCTGGCCGTACCATCGGCAAAGCTGCCGTAGGTTTTATTCCATTCAACCGGGGCATCCTGTCCGCAAAATATTTTATACCGCCATTCGCTTTTGTTCAAATTCTCCGTTGTTCGCCAATAATCCCTGAAATAGTCGAACTCGTCATATTTTGCTTGCAGAAGCAGTACATTACGAAAGGTAACATTGCCATCCCCATCACGAACAGGCCCTTCCACTTCTCCGCACTGAATCACGATGGCGGCATGTCCGGGATTTTCGGCGGCAACCGTATATGAACTCCATGTTCCCATTGAATGTCCGGTAATTCCGACTTTGTCCGCCAAGACATAGTCACGGGATTGAAGCCACCGGAAAGCGGCCGTTCCGCCCATTGAAGAATCAATTATCCCGTCAACTTGATCAAAGTTCAGGGTTGAAAAACTCATAAACATCTTAAACCGGTTCGGACCGGATCTGGATAAATCGTAACCTCTGTTCCGCATGCCAATTGGATTTTCACCGTGGCCGAACTCGTCAATTGAAAGCGCGACAATTTTACGACGCGCCAGCTCAAGCGCAAAAGCAGCTGAAGTATCCTTGTCATTCTGATATCCATGCATCAGCAGCACTGCCGGAGCAGGGTTTGCGCTGTTTACTCCCTCGGGCAGGTAAAGTTTGGCGTGAATATAAGTTGATACCCCGTTGTTAGTCGTAATTGGGATCTTAATCTGTTTTACACTAACTTTTCCAAAATCACTTTCGATGTAGGAGGCAATAATCATTGATGCCACAGCTAAAAAAATACAAACAAAAAAAGCAATCAAGCTTTTAAATCTTTTTTTCTGCAACATAATACCCCCCAATCCACTTGATTCTGTTTCCATTACCAAAGATATGGTTGGGTTATCCTTGGATGACGCCGGTGAATCAAGACAAATGTAAATTTATTTTAAATTTATTTTATCATATAATAGAAAAAATTGGAAGACTAAAACCCCACGTTCGTCTGAATCTTCACCTGCTTCTGCTCTGCCAATAGACCGAACTCGCTTTCTCTTTTTCCATAAGGAAGCTGTACACCAAAGGAAAGGGAGAACAAGTCCCTTTCGTAACTGAGGAGAAAGATGGCCAGGCCGCTTTCGTCCACCAGATTTTGAATGACGATCTGTTCCAAGGCCAAAGCCGGCAGTAACTCATTACAAAATCTGGCCATCGCATAGTGACGGAGAAGACCCGGAAAACCTGCCTCCGCTAAAAAGGCAGTCGCCTTTTGCAGCCTGGCGCCCACCAACGGATAATTCTGTACTTCCAGCGCCAGTCTGCTGT
The DNA here is from genome assembly GCA_012735135.1 of Bacillota bacterium. Taxonomy (GTDB): domain Bacteria; phylum Bacillota; class UBA4882; order UBA10575; family UBA10575; genus Capillibacterium. The sequence goes on from JAAYHY010000040.1 coordinate 37,914, forward strand.
TGGCAGTCATATATTGTAAAACCTTCCCCCATTCTTTTTGGGTCAAGCCGGACCCGTTAAAGAAGTATTCAACGATTAGATTCCCCCCGCCGGCAAAGGTGTAATGCCCCCCCAGCAGCGCTTTAAGGCTTCCTCGCTCAGCCGTCGCCATGAGCGGGGGCGGAACGGCCCCCGTTTCTTCCTCCAAAAGGGCATAGAACAGTTCATTAAGCTGTTTAACATGATTTTCTTCCCATTCTTCCCAGCCCATTTCACAATGGGTTTCCAACCGGTCGCCCCAAACTCTGGCCAGACTCAAACCGGTCCTCCACTGTCCGCGATAGGAGATGAGACCGCAAAGATCTAAACCGGCGAACCCGCCGCTCACCATCGCCCACGTTAGGGCAGTTTGCTGCGGAGAACCTATGTATCTCCAAAGGAACCCGTCCCCATTTTCCGCCCATTTCAGTTGGGGCGCCCACCCCACCTGCATGGTCAGACGGGGAAAAAGGTATTCACCCCGAATTAAGACCTTGCCTTCGGGAGGCGCTCCCCGATCCTGCATAAAAGTGGACTGTTCCGGCCATAATCCTGCCGGGTTTAGAAAATAGCCGGTGCCGGCGCAAAGCACTTGTTTGCCCAGATCGACAAAGCAATCATCCAGAGGGTTCATGGAGAAATATAACTCATTGAGCCGGTTATTCAACTCCGGTCCATTCCGGTCAAGACGTAACCGCACTGTATCGGCGATGAAAAACCGTCCGCCGTTATCGAACAACCACTCTCCTTCCCCGTTCAGGAGAAAAACACCGGTTAACTCTGGTTCCTGCTGTAATATCGCTCCCGGATTCATGAGGGACGGCACCGAAGGAAGAGAAAGTCGCCAGTAGTTCTGGATGGAAAAAGAGGTGTTGCTCACCGTCAGTCCAAGACAACCGGAAGGAGCCGCGACCAAGAGACCAAGTCCCAACCCTAGGGTCAAAAGGACATGCCGGAGCGAACAGGGGTTGACCTTACTCATCAGCTCACCCTTCTCTTCTTTTATTTGATGGGCACATAGGTGAAACGGGGCAGGTACTCTTTACGGTAATAATTCGCCGGCAAGCTTTTTTCAGCCAGCCGGATATATTTCATAACCGTATATTTTTCAGATTGTGTGCCGTCACGGATGGTCACCTTCATCGCAACCGGCTTGCCGAATACTGTCTGGTATTCCTGGTATGCAATGCTCTTCAACAATTTCCCGCTGCGGGCATAAAACTCCCCGGCGACCGGCAAAGAGGATTCTTTATCTACCCACAAGAGGATCTTCTGATAGTTTCCGCCTCCATTCTCCCGTGCTTCCAACAGGAGACACCAGTGATCCGCCGATTCCCCGTCCGGCAGAAAGCGGCATTGATAAGCAGAGGAGAATCCTATCTGCAATATGTCGCCATTGGCCACTTCACCCAAGAGGATTTGAATCGGTGAGAGCTTAATCACATTTTTGGTCTTTGGGAAATGCATCCAGACCTCATCCCCGCTCATCAGCATTTTTTGCCCGTTCACCTTCGGCGGCTCCAGAAAGTAGAGGAGAGTTTGGGCTTTTGCTTCTTCGATCCGGACATAGCCGGCCAAAGTATACCGGTCGCTCACCTCCCCATTCTGATAAGCCGTAATCTCCATTTCAAAGGCAAATTGGGGCCTTAACACCCGGTTCTCATCGACCCGCCGTAGAATCTCCTGGGCTGTTTCCGCTCTTGCTCCGCCAGTCAGGTTTATCGAGAAACATAGAAAAACACCGACCAGCAAAACCCGGCCGAACTTGTTCCGCCCGGATCTCCGCCATCCCGAATGAACCATCGGCCTTCTCCTTTCGATAATAATATGGACAAATATAAATACTTCTCATTACTCATGGGGATATTTTTCTTGAGTCGGATCTCCCCAGCCGGGGACAGATGGTCTCCCTCCGGACGACTTGATTTTTCACCGGAAGAAAGCGATCCCTTTGGCCCCGGCGGAGAATGTTGATGGACGGGTGGTAGCCAGTATGGCCATCGCCAGTGTGGACGACTACAAAAAACGTAACGCCTCGGCAATCTTTAAATTTGCCCCTTTATACGCTGGGTAAAGCGAAGCCAGGACCGAGACCGCCAACGCTAAAAGGAGGTTTTGCCAGACCGTGACGGACGAAGACGCAAAAAAGGCTTGGTAACCTTCGGCCATGCCCGGCGGGGGCGGTATATAGATCCCGCCGAAGAGATTATTGATCAAGGAGGAAGCAATAAGCCCCAGCAAAACACCGCTGATTCCACCAAGCAAACCGATCCAGAGTCCTTCCGCTATATAAAGCCGGATAATTGCGCCTTTTTGCGTGCCAAGAGCACGGAGCGCGCCAATCTCCCGGGTCCGTTCCAAAACTGACATGGTCATGGTATTAATAATCGTAAAGATCACCACCAGCATGATGATGAAGCGAATAATTTGTAAGAGCGTGCCATAAAAGCCCTGCACTTGCTGGTAGTAATCGGCCAGTTCATCCCAGGCCTTAACCGCCAGCGGTTGACCGGATTGGCCGTTAAACGCTTGGGTAATAATCTCCTTGACTTGACCGGTATATTCGGTCCTCTCCAGAACGGTAATCAACAAAGGGACACTGGTAATATCCAGAAATTCCATGGCGGTCGGCAGATCCATAAAAACCTGCATGTTGTCGAGCTCCCGTAAACCGAGGGTGGCAATGCCGACCACCTCCAGATCGGCGGCGTTCAATCCACCGTTTCTGGTGATCGCCATCATCGTCATTGTATCGCCAATCTTGGCGCCGATCTTTTCCGCCACTCCCCGCGCCAAAATCACCCGGTAACGGTCTTCAACCTGCAGATCCCGTCCTTCCACGATCTGGCGGAAACTCAAGAGCGAACGGGCAAGTTCAACCGGGACCGCCTGCACCATCACAATGCCCGATTTTTCCGCGCTCGCCAAGGTCGCGGAGAAAGTCACCTGCGGAACCACATTTTTCACCTCCGGAAGGGCCTGCAGTTTACTGATGATCGCCTCTTGGTCGGTGAAAAGATAACGAAAAGGGTCAAAATTACCGGTGGTGAAATATTCCTCCGCCGTTGCCAGTTGCAGATGGCCAAGGCCGTTACGAATGGTTGATTCCTGCAGCCCCCATAAGGTGTAACGGACAAAGCCGTCAAAGAGGACCAAAGCCATAATTCCGATCATAATCGCCGTTAAAGTAAATAAAGTCCGACGTTGGTTCCGGAAAATATTCCGCCAGGCCAAAGATAAACTCCTCATCCCTCTTCCTCCCTCACAATTAACCCGTCGCGCAAGTACAAAACCCGCTTCATGTAGGAAGCGACCATCGGGTCATGGGTGGCAAGGATAAAGGTGGTTTTCTCCTTTTCATTCAGCTCTTTCATCAATTCCAAAATCGCTTTTCCGGTGCTTTGGTCCAGGTTACCGGTGGGTTCATCGGCAATGACCAGTTTCGGTCCGGTAATGAGCGCCCGGCCGATCGCCACCCGTTGCCGCTGTCCGCCGGAGAGCTCATCCGGACGGTGGTCTTTGACCGCAGTGAGTCCCACCGCCGCCAGCATCTCTTCCACCCGCCGCCGCCGCTCTTTCTTGGCAATGCCTTGTAAAACCAAAGGATACTCCATATTTTCAAAGGCGGTTAAGACGGGAATTAGATTAAAGGACTGAAAGATAAAACCCAAGGTTCTACTCCGGAAAGCGGCTAACTGCCGGTCACTCATGTTCTCTAAATCCCGGTCATACACAAAGACCTTTCCCCGGTCGGCAAAGTCGATCCCGCCCATCAGATTGAGCAGGGTCGTTTTCCCGCTCCCCGACGGTCCCATTAAACCAATCATCTCTCCTTCCATCAGTTGCAAGCTAATCCCGTTCAGCGCCGGTGTCGTTGTCTTTCCCAGCTTATACTCCTTATAAACCTGCTCTAAACTGACGACAACCATCCCCCCCTCCCTTCATCCCGCAAACAACTCCAGAAGCGCTTTGGCCTGGGCGCCAACCTCACCCGCCGGATCAAGTTCGTAGGCTTTCCGCCAGTAAGCGATCGCTTCTTCGATCTTTTTTTCTTTCTTATAGTAATTGCCTAAGTGTAGGTACACGGAAGGCATAATCCCGCTGGGGATCCGTTCCGGCTCCCGGGAGTACCACTGTTCCAGCCTTAAAAAATCTTCAACGGCGGTCTTTTCCCGTTTAAAGAAGGCGGGGAGGGCAATCCCGACGTTGGCGCGTAACAATAAAGGATAATAAGAATTTTTTCCGTAATTTTTGACAATGGTATCTAAATATTTCAGTCCATCTTTAACCCGTTTTATTTTGGTCAGCGGGTTTGTCGCCTCACCACCAGCCAGCGCCAGACTGGAGCCAAGATAGGCCCCGCTGATCGGCCGGAGCTCTTCCGGTAAATCCGGATGATGATAGAGCCTGGACAGGATCTCCGCCGCTTTTTCGGCATAACCGCGGTATCCCTTTTCCGCGCCGTTTAAGGAAAGATTATGGTAAAGAATGCCCACCCTTAAGGCGGATAAAAATTCTTCCGGCGCGAGACTCCCCGGAGAAAACAGTCCGCTTAATTCTTCGCTCTTCCGCAACAAAGTGTCCGGATCGTTGCAACCGGCGTCAGCCAGGAAAAAGACCTCATAGGCGCTGAGTTGTTTTTGGTCAAGGGCCAGTATTTTACCGGAAAATACGACCAGGAAGATTCCGAAGACTATGGTTCTCCAGAATAAGGTTCTCTTTTTACACATCCGTCCGACTCCCTTCTTCATTCTGTTTTAATTAAAAGATTTCATCGATGCCAAAGAAAACTTCATTGCCGCCTTGCCGATTCCACCCCATTTCTAAGCGGAATTGCCGGCCAGCGGTCGGGGTCGCTATGATGACCCGCTCCCCAAAAGGTTTTTCTGGTTTTTATAATAAAAAGGAATGACTTAAAATTCATCCGACTTTCGGTCGTTTTTGGCCGGAGAAAAGCAGGAGGAAAATCTCCTTCGCAAGGAGGAGGTCTTTTTAACTGAAAGGACCAGATTATTGGGATAGATTCGGGAAGGCAGAGGATAGAGGAAGAGTTTTCCGCAGGGGGTGGTGAAAGGAAAATATTTGCGGGGACTCAACCGGAGAAAGGAGGAGGTGGAAACCTAACAAGAAGGGCCGGAAGGGCTTGACAAAGGAATCTGTACGGTTATGGTAGTACCCTGACCAAGCCTGGAATGGAGGAAGAAAGCGCCGTTTAAGGCCGTAATCCGTTCTTCCATGCCAACAAGGCCAAAATGGCCGGTGCTTTTCGTTTGACCAACGTCAAACCCGTGTCCGTTGTCTTTGATTGTAACTAATACCTCTCCGTTGTCTTGGATGGTCAAACTGACTTCAGCTTTGGTTGCTTGAGCATGTTTGACAACATTATGCAAAGCTTCTTGGATCACACGGTATAAAGCCAGCTGGATTTGGGGATCCACTTGCGTCTCATCCCCGCTGATGTGTGAAATGATCTCCAGTTTATAGCGGGTCTGAAAGAGCGCATAGAGGGCTTCCAGGGCTTCAAAGAATCCTTTTTCCTGTAAAATAGCGGGTTGCAATTCATAAATCATCAGCCGCATTTCCCGTTGGGCTTCTTCCACCATCTCTTTAACCTGTTCGATCAGGACTTTGGCTCTTTCCGGTTGCGTCTGGAAGATCAAGCCCAATGTGTTCAGGTTAAGGCTGATCCCAAAAAGGCTCTGGGATACGGAGTCATGCAATTCCCTGGCAATGCGGTTTCGCTCTTCAATCACCGCCAGTTCTTTATTTTTTTGCTCCAACCGGAGCCGTTCATCCTTGAGGTAAAAATATTCGAAGGCCAAGCAGATCATCACCGAGATGATCCCTACGCCCAGACTAGTCCAGAAAGCGATCAGCCGGGAAGGAAAGAATGACCAGGGTAATATAGTTACGGGCAGGGCAGCGAGGAAAAAAGTCAATGTGCATACCAAATAGGCCTGGAGCATTCTTAAGGAAAGGTGTTCATTGTAGACCTGAAAACGGGAGAAGAACTTTTTAGTCGCTAAATATGAGGAGGAAATGAGAAACCCGACCACGAGACCAAAAATAGTGTAGGTGAGGAAAGTAGGTAGCGGACAAGGAAACCCTTCGATGGTCAGCATGAACATGAGCGCGATGCCGATCCCGATTAGTCCGCTCAAGGCAGGGATTCTCGTTTGCTTCTTCATGGTCTGTCCTCCAATCAACCAAGAATCTGAATCTAAACCGGTCTCAGGCGGTTCAGTAATTTTGCTTTAGCCTAAACCAGTTTCAGGTTAATAGCTTTGATTACCGCTTGGGTCCGGTCTTTGACTTGTAATTTCTGAAGAATACTACTGACATGAGTTTTAACAGTTGTCTCGGAGATGTATAGTTCGGCGCCAATTTCTTTGTTGGACTTACCTTTAACCAATTCCCGCAGGACCTCTTTTTCTTTGGCGGTCAAAGGCTCAACCGCCGGCTTATCCTGGCGAACCTGTTGCATCAATTTTTTAGCGATCCGGGGATGGAGAACAGGTTCGCCGCGCTGGGCGGCTTTGACGGCCGCCAACAGTTTTTCCGGCGGGGAGTCTTTCAGTAGATAACTTAATGCTCCGGCATCGATCGCCGCGATAATCTCTTCATCCTCACAAAAACTGGAGAGAATAATCACCTGGGTCCGTAACTGACTTTCTTTTATGACTTTGATAACCTCCACCCCACTCATCCGCGGGAGATGAAGGTCGATGATGGCCACCTCCGGATCCAGTGTTTTCAGCGCCGGTAAGGCAGTTTCCCCATCCCCCGCTTCTCCGACGATGCGGATCTCCGGATCAGTACTGAGATAGGTCTTGAGTCCTTCCCGGACAAAGGGATGGTCATCGACGATAAAGACGCTAATCATTAAATCACCTACTCTTGTCACTCGTGTAAAAATTTGACACCAATAGACGATTGTGATATATCTGATATTAATATGATATAAATAAACATAAAAGTCAATTTTTAGAGGAGGATGACTTTGGAACCAAAGCGCCTGTTGCTGGTTTTTATTTTCTTGTTATGTTTATTTCAAATCAACGCGTTTGCCGAGGAAAACCGCTTAATCACCGTCCAGATTCCGGCTCCGTCTTTACAGAATAATCTAGTGGGAGAGGCACTAAATCAGCTCTTAGTGATCGCCCTCCCACCATCCTATTATTCCTCAGACCAATGCTACCCGGTGGTATACTTTTTACATGGTTTTGGCGAATCGCCGCATAATGTCGGACTGTTCGCCCGGCTTGCCGATTCCCTATACGAAGAGAACCAGCTTAATGAGATGATTATTGTCGGAGTTAACGGTACTAACCGACTGGGTGGCAGTTTCTATGTTAATTCCCCAGTCACCGGTAATTGGGAAGATTTCGTGGTTAATGATGTCATCGGCTACCTTGATCAAAACTACCGGACCCTTCCCCAAAGTTCTTCCCGGGGAATCGCCGGATTCTCCATGGGCGGGTTTGCCGCCATCAATTTGGCCTTCCGGCATCCCGGTGTTTTTAGCGTAGTATATAGTTTAGCGCCGGGGTTATTTGATGAAAACGGTTTACCACAAGCGATGACCACTTGGGATCAGAGATTCAGAAACGCTTACGGAGCAGCCTTTTCTCCCAACCCCAACCTCCCTTATCCTCATAGTGAAATCCCGGTCCTGGATAACTCGGCCGATGATAACCGGATCAAGGCTAATTGGGAAAATGGCTTTGGTAACCTTGAGCAAAAAATTGCTGATTATTTATGCAGAGGAATAACACTAAAGAGTATCCGGATCGAAGTTGGGGAGCGTGATTACTATAAATGGATTATTAATGGTTGCCTTTATTTTTCTCAGTTATTAACGGAGCAAGGGATCCCCCACGAGCTAAACCGTTTCTCCGGAGGGCATACCTTGACCAGTAGTTTAATTGAAAAAAATATTTTGCCCTATTTTTCCCAGCAATTAGAGAGGATGAACTCCATCACGAATAACTAATTTCCTTCACTTCTAACAAAGGGTGTCCCCGTTGGGAGACACCCTTTGTTACATCAGCGTATGTTTCGAAGACTCTTACTTCCGATCAACTTCCGCCATATGGCAGATGAGATCAAGCACCTTGTTGGAATAACCCCACTCGTTATCGTACCAAGCGACCAGTTTCACAAAGTGATCGTTTAAGGGGATGCCGGCTTTCGCATCGAAGATACATGTGTGGGGATCATGGATGAAGTCGGAAGAAACCACGTCGTCCTCGGTGTAGGCCAAAATCCCTTTCAACTCGTTCTCGGCAGCTTTCTTCACCGCCGCTTTAATCTCCTCGTAAGTAGTGGCTTTTTCCAAACGGCAGGTCAAGTCGACCACAGACACGTCAACGGTGGGCACCCGGAAAGCCATTCCGGTGAGTTTACCGTTGAGTTCAGGAATGACTTTACCGACGGCTTTCGCGGCACCGGTAGAGGACGGGATAATATTGGCACTCGCCGCCCGGCCGCCTCTCCAGTCTTTTTTGGAAGGACCGTCCACGGTCTTCTGGGTGGCGGTGGTCGCATGCACCGTGGTCATTAAGCCTTCCACGATCCCGAAGTTCTCATGGATTACTTTGGCGAGCGGCGCCAAACAGTTGGTGGTGCAGGAGGCATTAGAAACCACGTTCATATCTTTGGTATATTTGTCATGGTTGACACCCATCACAAACATCGGCGCATCTTTCGAGGGGGCGCTGATCACCACTTTTTTCGCGCCACCTTTGAAGTGAGCGGATGCTTTCTCGGTCACGGTGAAGACACCGGTCGATTCAACGATATACTCGGCGCCACATTCGCTCCAGGGGATCTCCGCCGGATCCATG
>JAAYHY010000041.1 GCA_012735135.1 Bacillota bacterium
CTTCGGGCGATGATGCCGTCGCGGCGTTGGAGGCCTTAGGTTACGAGCCGGTGGTCGCCTTGAAGGCGGTACAAGCGGTAAGGGCGAAAAACCCCGATCTTGATCTCCAAACGGTGGTGAAAACGGCCTTACGCCAGTTGATGAAGGAATAAGGACTAAGGAAAAGAGGTTTTATGGATGGAGGATACCCGGTTGGTTACCCCCCGGTTCCGGGAGGAAGATGCTGAACTGGATGGTACGATCCGTCCCCGGCGGATGGACGAGTATATTGGCCAGACGCGGGTGAAGGAGAATTTAAAGATTTTCATCCAAGCCGCCCGGGAACGGGGCGAAGCTTTAGACCATGTTTTACTCTACGGTCCGCCGGGCTTGGGCAAGACCACCCTGGCCCATATTATCGCGGCCGAACTGGGGGTGCAGATCCGGATCACCTCCGGCCCGGCCATCGAACGTCCCGGAGATTTGGCGGCCGTCTTGACTAACCTGGAAGACAATGACGTGCTCTTCATCGATGAGGTGCACCGGCTCAACCGCACAGTGGAGGAGATCCTCTACCCGGCGATGGAGGATTTTGCCTTGGATATTATTATCGGCAAGGGGGCCAGTGCCCGTTCCCTCCGGATCGATCTGCCCCGTTTTACTTTGGTCGGAGCCACGACCCGGGCGGGCGCCTTATCGGCACCGCTCCGTGACCGTTTTGGGATCATTAACCGGTTAGACTTTTACTCCAGCGCCGATCTGGAACAGATCCTCACCCGGGCGGCTCGGATTTTGAAGATCGAGGCCGACCCGGAAGGCATCGCCGAATTGGCCCGGCGGGCGCGGGGCACCCCCCGGATTGCCAACCGCCTTTTAAAACGAGTCCGCGATTATGCGCAGGTGAAAGCGGATGGGGTGATCACGGCGGAGGTGGCGGCCGAAGCCCTTAGCCGGTTGGAAGTGGATGAACAGGGGCTGGACCGGGTTGACCGACTGGTCCTGGAGACGATCATCCGAAAATTTGACGGCGGACCGGTGGGGGTGGAGACCATTGCCGCCGCGACCCAGGAGGCGGTGGAGACCATCGAGGATATCTGTGAACCCTATCTCATGCAGATCGGTTTTCTCCAGCGGACCCCCCGGGGGCGGATCACCACCAGACTCGCCTGGGAGCACTTGGGTTTAAATTACACCCATGGAGACGAGACTAACCAAGGGACTTTGGAGTTAAGTTAGTGTTGCCAACCAACGCTAGGCGCCGACAGAAGGAGGGAAAAGCTCCGGTGAGGACCGGAAAGCAAAGGGGACAAAATGATGGACCTATTACTGCATACCTGTTGCGGGCCATGTGCCACCTATTCAACGGAGTTTTTGATGGAGCAAGGTTACGCCCCGACCATGTATTACTATAACCCCAACATCCACCCCTATAAGGAGTGGGAGCGGCGGAAAGAGAGTCTGGAGAAGTTTGCCGCCCTCAAACAGATTCCTTTACTCCTGGAAGAAGAGTATGAACTCTCGGCTTTTTTACAGCAAACCGTTTTCCACGAAGAAGAACGGTGCGGGCTCTGTTACCGGATGCGTCTTGAGAAAACCGCCCGGAAAGCGCAGGAATTAGGGGTTTCCGTTTTTGGCACGACCCTCTTAATCTCCCCTTACCAAAACCGGGATCTCCTTTGTCAGGTGGGGGAGGAGCTGGCCGCCAAATATAACCTTACCTTCTGTGACCTTGATTTACGTCCGGGTTTCCGCCGCAGTCAGCAGCTGGCGCGGGAATATGAACTTTACCGGCAAGGGTACTGCGGCTGTATCTTTAGTGAACGGGACCGTTATTATAAGCCAAAGAAAAAAGGATGATGGGGAGGTCTTCGTGATGCTAAATCCTTTCGGGTCCATGGGACGCCTCTTAATTGTGGCCGGCTTGTTCCTCCTCGTGCTGGGCGTTATTTTCCAGTTCGGGGAGAAGATCTTCGGCGGGAAGCGGCTACCGGGGGATATTCTCATCCGGCGCGGAAATTTCACCTTTTACTTTCCCCTTGGCACCTGTATCCTCCTGAGCATTATTTTGAGTCTGGTCATGGCCCTGTTCACGCGGAGGTGACGGGGTGGGGCTTTATCATTGTGAAGGAATAATTCTCCGGACCCGGATATTTGGGGAAGCCGACCGGATCGTGACTTTACTGACGAAAGAAAAGGGGAAGATCGAAGCGGTCGCCCGGGGGGCGCGGCGGCCCCGGAACCGGTTGGTGGGGGTCACCCAACAGTTTTCCTACCTGAGAGGGTTGATTTTTACCGGCAAGGATCTGGACCAGTTGAGCCAGGCGGAACTGATTAAGTCCTTTGCTCCGCTCCGGGATGATCTTTTGAAAATGGCCTACGCCACTTGGTGGGTGGAGCTGCTCGATACCTTCCTGCCCTTGGCCGAGGTCAACACCGGCATCTTCCTCTTTACCCTGGCCGGCCTGGTGGTTTTGGAGCAAACTGCCGATCCGATGCTCGTCTCCCGCGCCTTTGAGCTACGCTTACTAAGGTATTTAGGCTATGACCCCGTTTTGGACCATTGTGTCCGGTGTCGGGAGGGTTCTTCTGAGGCTTTGGCCGGGTTTGCCCCGGCGGAAGGGGGAATGCTCTGCCGGTCCTGTGCCGGAGTGGAAGGGGAAAAGCTGATTCCTGTCCGCCCGTCGGCGCTCAAGGTTCTCCGTGATCTCTACGGGACCGATTTAAGGGTGGTGGCCCGCCGCCCGGTGGACCCGGCTTTAGGTAACGAATTGGGGCGCTTACTCTTTTCCTTTATCCAATGGCGGGCGGAGAAACCCTTAAAATCACTGGCTTTTTTACAGTCCATAACAGTTGGGCGCTAGGTGTGGGGAGCGGGGATGAAATTGACAGATCTTCCCGGTCTTTGTTATACTTGTATATTGAGATCTTAAAAGGATGAGCAGTTATGTCAAAATTTAAACTATTACCGGCGTTTCGCCGTGCTTACCGGATGACGTTGGCTTTTTACGCCTTTATTCTCCTCTCCAGTATTGCATGGGGCTACCGGATCTGGGTGGAAGATCCGGTTTTAGCCAAGGCGACCATAGAGCGGATCATCGAGACGAAGTTTGCCACCATTGTTGAGCGGATGACCAACACCGGTTGGTGGGGGCAAGTGCTTATTATATTTGGGAATAATTTAAAGGCGGCAGCTTTCATCATTATCAGCGGCCTTTTCATCCCCATCCTTCCATTATTGATGGGGATTATGACCAATGGCATGATGATTGGGTTAATGTTAGGTTTTTTTGAAACGGAAAAACTATTACGGAAAACCACCTTTTTCTTGAGCCTGCTGCCCCATGGATTTTTTGAAGTGCCTGCCATCTTACTTTCGGCCACCGTCGGGATGATCTGGGGTGGACGAAACTGGCGGAGCATCTTCGGAGGTGGAAGCTTTGGAACTTTAGGCGCCCATGCGGAGGCGAGTTTGGCTTACCTCCCATTGATTATTCTCCTGTTCTTCATTGCAGCGCTCATGGAAGTTTTGGTAACCCCCCGTTTCGTTATTTTGCCTGGCTTTGCGTAACGTCAGTTGCGCTTGCCGGCGACCGGCAGCTTGAGTCAAGTGATTTAAATTCTTGGCGAAGAAATTCGAGCCGCCGGAGAAGACCATTCGGCCCCGGATGGGTAGATGTTGGTCAAGATAACCTTTCACACGAGCGATGAGCGTATTTAGTTGCTGGTAATATTAAGGAGGAACGAATGATGGAAAATGAAAAAACACCTACGGCCACAACGACCATGGAGAAGATTGTGTCTTTGGCGAAGAGACGCGGTTTTATCTTTCCCAGTAGTGAGATTTATGGGGGCTTAAATAGTTGTTGGGATTACGGACCGCTCGGGGTGGAACTGAAGAACAATGTGAAACAGGCCTGGTGGCGACGGATGATCCGGCAACGGGCGGATATGGTTGGTCAAGACGCCAGTATCTTGATGCATCCCCGCGTCTGGGAAGCCAGTGGCCATTTGGCCGGCTTTACCGACCCCCTGGTGGATTGTAAACAATGTAAACAGCGGTTCCGGGCCGACCACTTAACCACCAAAGTCTGTCCGGAGTGCGGCGGGGAACTGACCGAAGCCCGTAACTTTAATCTGATGTTCAAGACCTTTATGGGGCCGGTGGAAGACCAAGCCGCCGTGGTTTACTTGCGGCCGGAGACGGCCCAGGGGATTTTTGTTAATTTCGGGAATATCCTGACCACGACCAGAAAGAAATTGCCCTTCGGGGTCGGCCAGATCGGGAAATCCTTCCGGAATGAGATTACCCCCGGGAACTTCACTTTCCGGACGCGCGAATTTGAACAGATGGAAATCGAATATTTCGTGAAGCCCGGCACCGATGAGGAATTTTACCGGCACTGGGTGGAAGTCAGGTATAACTGGTATTTGGAACTGGGGCTAAGTCCGGAGCGTCTCCGTTTGCGCGCCCACGAGCCGGAGGAACTGGCCCATTATGCCAAGGCCTGTACCGATATAGAGTATTACTTCCCGATGGGTTGGTCGGAACTGGAGGGGATTGCCAACCGGACCGATTTCGACCTCAAACGCCATTCGGAGTATAGTGGGGATAAACTGGAATATTTTGACCAGGAAACCAACGAGCATTATATCCCCTATGTAATCGAACCGTCGGCCGGGGCCGACCGGGCTACTCTGGCTTTCTTGATCGATGCTTATCATGAAGAACCGGATAAAGATGAAACCCGTGTTGTCCTGCGTTTCCATCCGGAACTGGCTCCGATCAAAGTAGCCGTGCTCCCCCTCTCCCGGAAAGAACCCCTCACCAAGATGGCGGAGGAGATCAGCAATGAGCTACGGCGTTATTGGAACACCGAATATGATGATGCCAAGTCCATCGGCCGCCGTTACCGCCGGCAGGATGAAGTCGGCACCCCCTTCTGCGTGACGGTGGATTTCCAGTCGCCGGAAGACCGGACCGTGACGGTCCGCGACCGGGATACAATGGAGCAGGTCCGGATTCCCGTAGATGAATTGGTTGCTTATCTCCGGGAGAAACTGGGTTAATAAAAAAACAAAGTGGCGGAGTGGTAGGCCACTTTGTTTTTTTAGGGAAATGTTACTTGTTGGGCAGCGGGCGGAGCAGATCCAAAACTCCTAGAACCACGTGCGCCAGACCGAAACCGAGGATTCCCGTACCCAGACGGCTCTGGCGCATGGTTGCCCCCAGCCCGGAGACCACCGCACCCAAGCCGGTCACAACCCAACCGGTGGTGGTGCCCTTCATCTTCACACCTCCCGGTCTTATTTTTCTCCGCCGCCGGGGAGTCAATGCGGACCAATTTTTGTTTTAAGATATTTTCCGTTCGGCGGCGGCCAGCGGAAGATAAAGACGGTCATAATAGTCCTCCACCATGCGCCGGGCGGAGAATTGCTCGGTGCAGGTTTGGATGCTGGCACGCATCATCATTACCCATTTGGCCTTATCCAGTTCATAGGTGGGCAGGATTTCTTCCGTTAAGACCCGGTACAAAGCATGCAAATCATGACTGTCCTGGTCGGGACCGGTGTACCCGTCGCCGAACTGCCAGCCGTTCTTTCCGTGGGCACAACCCTCGACCCACCAACCGTCTAAAGTACTGAAGTTAAGAACCCCGTTCATGCCGGCTTTCATCCCCGAAGTGCCGCTGGCTTCCAGAGGCCGCTGGGGATTATTCAACCACACGTCACAACCCCGGGTCAAGATTTGCCCCAACCTCATGTCGTAATTTTCCAGGAACACAACCTTACCGGGGAATTGACGGGCCAGCGTCACGATATTGGCGACCATGTTTTTCCCGCCCTCATCCTGGGGATGGGCTTTGCCGGAGAAAACCAGTTGGATCCGGTCGTTTTCCAGGAGGGGAAGGATTGCTTCCCGGTTGCGGAAGATCAGGTCTCCCCGTTTGTAGGTGGCGGCCCGCCGGGCAAAACCGATTAAGAGAACCTCCGGGTTCAGGGTTTGTCCGGTCCGGCGTTGGATCTCGGCCAGCAAGAGCCCTTTGTTCTCTTGGTGAGCCCGGAGTAAGCGCTCCGGATCCCCGCCGGCTTGCGCAATGTTGGGCGCTTGCCATGTCCCTTGGTGGACCCCGTTGGTAATGGCGATGATCGGGGCTTTCTCGGTAACCTGTTGCCACATCCGTTGCGCGGTCTCCCCGTGCAGCCGGGAAACGCCATTGGTCAGGGCAGAGAGACGGAGCCCGGCGACGGTCATGTTGAAGGGATCCCCGCCGATCCGTTTCATCTGTTCATAGGAGAGACCGTTGTACGCGCCGACGTAGGCGAGGGCGCCGTGGTGATGGGCTTCGTTCCCTGCCGGTACCGGCGTATGGGTGGTGAAGACAATCTCCCGCCGGGTGGCATTTAATGCTTGCTCAAAGGAAAGACCGGTCCCCATTTTTTCCCGGATCAACTCGATCCCGGCCAGTACGGCATGGCCTTCGTTGAAATGGTAGAGGTCGATCTCCAGACCGAGGGCCCGGAGCGCCCGGAGACCGCCGATCCCGAGGATGATTTCCTGGGCAATCCGGTCGTCGCCACTTCCGCGGTAGAGGGAGTGGGTCAACCAAGGCTCCTTATTCTCCGGCAGATCGGCATCGAGAAGATACAGCGGAGCGTTGCCAAAATGATCCACTAGCCAAACTTTACAGGTCACCGGCTGCTGCTTGATGGTGACCTGGACTTGAACCCCGGTATCCTTCAGAAAATCACAAGTGTACTCCGGGGCCAGATCATAGGGGTAACCGTCGTCATTAATATACTGGGCGGTATAACCTTTCCGCCATAAAATACCGATCCCGACTACCGGGTAGCCGGCCTCCGCGGCGGCTTTCAAATAATCGCCGGCCAGAATACCCAAGCCCCCCGAGTAGATGGGAAAATCAGGGTGCAAACCGAATTCCATGCAAAAATAAGCGACCGTTGGTACTTTTTTCTCCTTACCCATAGAATAGCCTCCTTATTTAAGTGAGCAAAGATGAATTGTAGAAGTAAGCGGGGAGAGGATAAAAGCGATGACCTGCCATCGTGACTAAAATTTAAACAAATTCCCCAATTCTTTAGATCACAGAACAGAAGAAAAGATCTGTAACTGATTCTTAATATACCATAAATAGACCAGCTAAATATAGCTTTAATTATTTCCAGCTTAACATAATGAATATTTTAGATCACAAAGGAGGATATCCTGGATGGTTTGGCAATTTTGGTTAACTCTGCTCCTGGCGGTTCTTTTATTCATCAACCTTTATTTAACCGCGGCGGTGTATGTGGATGCGAAAAAGCGCGGTCTTGATCAGTTGAATCTGCCTCCGGGAATCTGGGCCCTGGTCACCTTCATCTTTCCGCTCTGGGGTTTTTTTGTTTATTGGCTCATGCACCATTCGACCTTGGCCTTTCGCGAAAGGCCGCCTTTTTAAGCATTGAGCGGCCGGAGTTCGGGGCATACTGAAGATAATTCCGGTGATCGGCGGGAGGAGTAGAGGCAATGCACCGCGTGAAGATTCATGCCCCGGCCAGTCTCAATTGGCAAAACCCCTTTTTGCATCTTTGGTATCCCGGGTACAATGAGGCTTATCAAGACTACCCGGTGACCGCCTGGGACGACTACGGCGCCGTTTTTGAGCTTGAGCTGACACGGAACTACTTTTGCTTTAAATACGGGGAGAAAAGGGGCGACCAGGTCGTCTGGGAAACGCTGGAACGTTGCTACGGTCAACACCTGGGGACTGAAGTCTGGACCGTCAGCGAGCATAATGAAGTGTACCCGGAAAGACCGGCGGCGGTAGTGGGTTCGGTGCGGGAGCTTTTTCCCGAGATTGCGCCGCTCGTCAGGGAGAACCAATACTTGCCCGATACGGATGTGCGCGGGCAAGGGGTGGCGGCGATGCTGGGCGCCACTTACTTAAAGGACGGGACCACCCTGTTTGGTTTTTTCCACCCGCGGGCCGCCCAGGTCTATTTGGTTGGGAACTTCAATGACTGGCAGTCGCCCTACCATGACCGGCCACGGCCGGAACTTTTTCTGCCCATGCAATTATACCGGGGTTATAACGACGAGCCCAATCTTTGGCTGGTCCGGACCGGCCTGCCCGATCCGGCCGATCCGGAGAAAAACGCCTATCTATTCCTAGTGGTTGGCGGGGTGCCTCTCAACGAAAAGCAACAACCGGGCAAGCAGGCGCAGGATCCTTATGCCCGCCGTTACGGCGGGGATTACAACCGGAATGATTGTTTGGTGATCGACCCTTCCGCTTACCAATGGCAGGATCAGGACTGGCGGACGCCGCCGGTGGACCGCTTGATCCTTTATGAATTAAACATCTACGGTTTCACCGATCAAGATCCGGATATACCCAAGGAGATTGCCGGGACCTTTCGCGGCACCATCCACCGGATCAAAGAGGGATATTTTGACCGGTTGGGGATTACGGCTCTGGCGCTGATGCCAACCTCCGAGGCGCCGACCGCTTTAAGTGATAACCGTCTGGGTTACGACCCCAGCGGTTTTATGACTATTGAACGGGATTTTGGAACCTGTGATGAATTTAGGGCGCTGGTGGACACCGCCCACCAGCACGGGTTGGCGGTCATTGTTGACCAGGTCTTTAACCATACCTCCAATTCCTTTAACCCGCTTTGGCAATTGATTCAGGACGGAACCCCCGGCGGTTTCTACTTTTCCGGTTCCACCCCCTGGGGGAACCGGGTGGCGACGGAGAAGGAGATCGTCCAGAATATGCTGATTGACGCCTGTAAGTTGTTTATCCGCGAATACCACGTGGACGGTTTCCGCTTTGACGCCACCCACAGTTCCTGGATGGACCATACTTTCCTCCACCGGCTGGCCTACGAGATTAAGGATAAGGGGTTTAAACCCGACTGTATTCTGATCGCCGAGAATCTGCCGAACGAGGCCGATTTAAACCTCCAAGGCTACAACGGTTATGCCCAGTGGTGTGATGCTTTCCACGACAAGATCAAGGCTTTGCTGCGGGAGGGAGTCTTCCGGGACTGGACCGATAACTCCCCGGCTTACCTCGGGAGTATTTTCTACTTCTCCAAGGATTTTTACGCCGCCCACACCAACAACGTGGTGAACTACTGTGAAAGTCATGATGAGAACAGTGTCCCCTATGAGGTGGCCACCCGGGGAGACGGTTTAATCTGGGAACCGGCAAAGGAGCGCAAAGCCCGCCTGGGCTTATTCGCCACCATGGTGGCGATGGGGCAGCCCATGATCTATATGGGGCAGGAATTTGGGGTGGAACGTCCGCGCAACCGGGTCGATCTAAACTGGCCGGAATTCTTGGAAAAGCACCATTACTACCAATGGGTGGCGGGTTTAATCCGTTTACGCCGGCGTTACCCCGGACTACGGATTTACGGCTATGATCCCCAGCAGGAAGGGACCTTCCAGTGGCTGATCGGGCCCTGGCTGGAGGAGAAATACGGCCGGGGCAAAAACGTAATCGGGTGGACCACCAACCCCGGCCCGGAACCCTGGGAAAGGATGGTGGTTTTATTAAACTTTGAACCCTATGCGGTGATGGTGGATCTGGAGTTCCCCTTGCCCGGTTATTGGGTTAAACTGGCCGATATCGACAGCATCAATGACCTGCCGCCGGAGGGGGAAAATTCCATCGACCATCCGGCGACGATCAAAACCACCGGCCATTTTGGCGGGTTTACCCTGCCATCATCTAGCGGATTCATCTATAAATGGGAAGGCGGGCTTGCTTAAGCCGGACAGACGGGTGATTGACATAAAAAAGAGGGGGCCCGGCGCCGTATTTACTTTAAGTGGACTGTATATCCTCTCTTTTACTCCTCATATAATACTCTTACGAGGGGGGTAGACCATGTCCACAATTCAAATTGGCACCGGGTCCCACTTCGACTTGAGGTCCAATTTAGAGCCGGAGATCAGCCGTTGGGAAAAGGAAGGGCTGACGCTTCAGGTCGAAGAGGAGAAAATGGGTAAGTTCAAATTCCTCAATTTTACCTTTGTCCCACCGGAAAAGGGGACCAGTAAAAGAGAGGAGGACACTTTCCGCCAAAATCTCACGTTGGTTGTGACCAACTTGCTTTTGGGGGAAGTCTCCCAAAACCTCTTGCGGAGGATGATCCGGATCGACCATCCCTATCTCTCCCCCGCCGAAGCCGAGATCCTTTCCCAGAAAGTGCTCTCTTCCCTAACTTCAACCGGGGAAAAAAAACGGATCGAACGGGTACAAAAAGAAGTCGGGGCCTTTTTGAGTGAAAACAATGCCATCTTTTTGGAAGGCTTTTTCCGTTTCCGCTTAAAGGATTATTTTTCCGAACTCAAAGAAAACCTGGAAGAAGCCATCGACCAATTACTGGCCGACAAGGAATACCAGGAATTTATCAAGCTGCTCCGCTATTTTGTGGAGATTCAGGAGCCAAAGATCCTGGAGGTCCATGTCCTCTTTTACTCCAAGGAAAAATTCCGGCTGCTGGATGAGGAAGAAAAACCCCTGGAACAAGAGTATCTCTTGAAAGTCCTCGGGGATCTGAAGGATGAAGGCCTTAAATATGAAGATCTTCTGCTGAGCGCTTTAATTACCCTTTCCCCGCAACGGATTATTCTCCATCATTCAGATAAGACTAATATTGTCAATACAATTCTGAATGTCTTTACTGGCCGGGTGACCTTCTGCCGTGATTGTGAATTATGCCGGAATACGGAGGAATTCTGATAATCCCGAAAAATCCCGGAAGGGATTATTTTTTTGCCTGCTGAATTGTTTAATAATGTTTGATAACGTAGATAAAAAGTAATATAATATAACAAATAGCAAAAAAAGGAGGAAAGAATTTGAACAGAAGATTTTCTTATAGCATCTTGGTTATCATTTTGGTTCTTGCTTTATTAACCGTTTTGTCTGGTTGCGGTCCGAAAAAAAAGGTTTCTACTTTAAAAAGGATTGAACTTGAGCCTGCCCAAATTACTGTTACCGCCGGAGGAACGGTGCAATTTACCGCCAAAGGGTATGACCAATACGGTAAAGAAATGGAAGGGCTTACTTTTAGGTGGTCGGTGCCGAAAGAAGCGGGAGAAATTACTTCAGACGGTTTATTCACCGCGGGGGATAAAGAAGGAATTTACAAAGTGGTTTGTGAAGCGAATGACATCAAGGCAGAAATTGAAGTTCGAGTAAATAAATTTGCGGGAGATGGCTATTTACAATCCATAGGAGAGCAGTTGGTTCATGACTCGCAGACCGCTTGGGATAATTTCTCGGTAGTACCGCGATTATCGAGCATCTTCAATGATCAGCTGGTTCCTGGCTTTTCTCTGGTAATCTCGGTAATAGATACCGTCATGTCTAATGTTCCTGGGTGCTATGATCCCCTTTATTACTATACTCAAGAGCCTGGGACTGATTATGTTGATCTCAATCAAATATATGAAGGTGAACCTCAGGACTCTCCCCAAACTGGGTCATGGAGATATAATACTTGGTACGAAGTGTACGATGAAGAGACTGACGAATACTTGCTTACGGCAAGCATCAAGCGAGAGCTTGTTAATGACAAAGACCAAATTACGTTCAGTCTCCAAATTACAGATTTATCCAGAAATAAGATCGGAACCTATAATGGTAAAATCCTTTATCCTACCGCTAATTGGGAACGATGGAAATTTGAAGAAGAAATTTATGAACCAACATTCCCTGATGGAACAGCCTTCCCCTATAAAAAACACTTCGATATACCTCCCTATAATGATTCAATGGAGATTTCGATTGCCTTTGAGCACTCTGATGGTACGAATGGTAACATAAATCTGAACGGTTTTGTTTCAGAATCCAGATTTATTGATGTTGAGTATGATTGTTATGAATATGGAGGAGACTATTACGTTAGTGAAGATGACAGCTATAGTATTATTCATAGCTTCAGCGGAGATGCTAATGGTTCCTTTACTATTGATGATCAGCAGTATTCTTTCGATGGAAAACTATGTATGAACTTTAGCGAGGAGAGCCCTGACTATTTTACAGGAGAGATTAAAACCCCGGAGGCGTTCATTGATAGTAACATTGAAATCAGTTACGTTAAGAATTCTAAAGTAACCGAGCCTTTGTTCCGAAGTATTTCAACTACATTGGTTCCTAACCGTCTGAGCTTGTCGGGTTCGGTCCAAGATACAGTGGAAGATTTGGTATTGGAAGGAACTTTTGTACTGGAACTTGAAAATGCGGCGAACTATGATTTTAACGCTCCCTATTCAGAGGATAATTTGGCAGGGATTAAGCTTAACTTTAGTGGATTATTGGGGCATAAAAATATAAATCGAATGGCAGGAACTCTAAGCTTCCAGGAGACGGACTACAAAGAATTTAGCATTGAAGTGGGCTATAACTTAACCCACGACGGTGTAAACCGCCGGATCGGATTGAACGCCACCACGGTCGATGCCGAAAAAGTGGCGATTGAAATTACCAGTGACTGGGGTCCGGCGACGATTATGATGGACTTAACCTTCGATCCGGAATTTCTCAACATTACCGAAAGCGGGCTGAAAATAGGGAAACTAAAGAATGTCAGTGGTAAGGTGCTAGTTCAAGGGCTCGAGGTCGGCACAGTTGAAAAAAGTGATCTCGGTTTCGTTCTGATAAAATATATA
>JAAYHY010000042.1 GCA_012735135.1 Bacillota bacterium
GCAGCGGGGAGTGGCGCAGCTTGGTAGCGCGTCTGCTTTGGGAGCAGAAGGCCCAGGGTTCAACTCACTGCGCCCCGAACATCCCCTAAAGAACTTTCATGCCAAGGGAACAAGCGATCATTTATTATTTAAAGGTCCACTAAAATGCGGGAGTAGCTCAGTTGGTAGAGCGTCAGCCTTCCAAGCTGAATGTCGCGGGTTCGATTCCCGTTTCCCGCTCCAGAAAAGAAAAAACGGCTTTACTTCGGTAAAGTCTTTTTTTTTGCCATCATCACGGGCCGTATTTGCCGCCGGTGGGGCAATCCGTTCTCCGCTTTACGCGCGGGGTGGCGGTTATTTGTAAAAATAAGCCACTACTTACTGGAAATCCTAAGGGCTCTTGTCCCCTATAAATTGACAAGTGGTAACAAAAAAGCGTATAATGAATAAAGATTGTCCGAATCAGGAAGGAGGAGCTTCAGTGGGGGAATCGTTAGTCGTTACGGCGTTGATCCTGCTTTTCTTTGGTTTTTTCGCCCTTTTAAGCCGTAAAGCCGAACGTGAAGTAGACCGTTACTATGGAGAGAAATTGAAAACCGGGAAAACATCCCGTTAATTCTGGTGGTCTTATTTGGGATTGAAAAAAGAAATGACCTAGAATAAAGGAGGAGTTCCAGTGCGACGGGATTTACGCCGGAAAGTATGGTTCATCCTCATCCTTCTGGTGGCGGTGGGGGTTTATACCATTCTTCCCATTTTTAACCCGACTTTAAAACAGCTCTTTTTTAAGGGACAAGACCCCTTACGGCGGGGTCTGGATTTAAAAGGCGGCCTCGAAGTAATTCTGGCCCCCGATTACCGGGTGGAAGCAAGGGTCTTATCCGAAGTTGAAAATTATGTCCGGAAAGCCTTTAGTGGTTTAGGGGTGGCGGAGCCGACCGTTCGCCGGTTGGGCAAAGCCAATGACAATAACCGTTACGAAGGACTGGCCTTTAAATTTGCCTCGGCGGCGGAAGCCAACCGGGTACTCAAGGCCGGAACGATCAAGGAGAACCTGACGTGGCGTTCGGGGATTGAAGAGAAGAAGTTGAAGGTCAATACGACGGTGTCAGCAGCCGATCCGTCGGTGCTTGAGGTATTGGTCCAGGAAGACCCGGCCAATTTCCCGGAGGATGCTTTGTACCAGGCGAAAGTGATTATTGAAAACCGGATCAACTCCTCCGGACTCTCAGAAACCCTGGTCCGCCTTGACCAGAATAAAGGCCGGATTGAAGTGCAACTCCCAGGGGTCCGCTCCCAGGAAGAAGCAGAACGGCTGATTAAATCGACCGGGCGTTTGAATTTCCGTCTTGACGGGAAGATTGTGATGTACGGCAACGATCTGGTGAAAGCCGAAGCGGGGCGTCATCCCCAAACCGGCGCGCCGGTAATTGATATCAGCTTTGGAAAAACCGGGGCCAAAATGTTTGAACAGATCACCACTGAACATGTCAACGAAATCCTTGCCATCTATATTGACGAGGAAGAGTTGATGGCGCCGGTGATCTCGGAACCGATTCTTAATGGAGACGCTCAGATTACCATGGGTTCGGGCACAACGATGCAACAAGCCAGGGACTACGCCATCTTAATGAAGTCCGGGGCGCTTCCCATCTCCCTCCGTTCAATCTTGGTGACGCAAGTGGCGCCGACCTTAGGGACGGAAACCGTTAAACTAAGCTTGATCGCGGGCGCGATCGGCATTGCGCTGGTTTTCCTCTTTATGCTTGGTTTCTATGGACGGATGGGCGTGGTGGCCGACTTGGCTTTAGTCATTTATACCCTGTTGGTCTTGGGAGTGCTTGCCCTGTTCCGCGGGGTACTGACTTTACCGGGGATCGCCGGTTTGATCCTGGGGATCGGGATGGCGGTGGACGGCAATGTCATTATCTTTGAACGGATTAAAGACGAAGTCCGGTCCGGAAAGGGGATCCACTCGGCGGTCCAAGCCGGGTTTAACCGGGCGTACGTGACGATTTTGGATTCGAATATTACCACTTTGATTGTGGCGGTGGTCTTATCCTACTTTGGCACCGGCGCCGTTAAAGGGTTTGCCGTCACTTTAGCCATCAGCATATTAACCAGTATGTTTACGGCCCTTTTTGTCAGTAAAACCTTCCTGGAAATCTGGGTCGATAAGGCGCCCGAGCGCTTTTTGGCCAAATACGGGGTTAGGGGGTGAAAGGGATGAATTTGATGAACTTGATGAAATACAATAAAATCTTTATCGCCGTTGCCGTAGTGGCCATGGCCATAAGTGTCGCGCTCTGGATCGGCAAAGGACTGAATTTCGGGATTGAGTTTACCGGCGGGACCAACATCCGTTACCCGCTGACAGCTAAAGCGACCACGGCGGAAGTGCGGGCGGCTTTGGAGCCCTTACAGGCGCTGGATTTGGAGCTGAGCCCCCCCCAACCCTATAGTTATCTGGATCCGGAGACGGGCGCGCAAAAGCATGGGGTTCTGATCCAAACCCGCTTTCTCGGTCAGGAAGAACAAGAACAGGTGTTGAGGGCGCTGGAAACTGCCTTCGGTCCCCTGACGGACGACGCGGCGCGCCAGATCAACCAGGTGGAACCGATTATCGGAAAAGAGATGCTCCTCAACGCTATCTATGCGGTTATCATCGCCTGGGTTTTTATGCTAATCTATATTGCCATCCGCTTTGAATGGAAATCCGGCGTTACCGGTTTGGTAGCCTTAGTCCATGATGTTTTGTTGATCATCGGGATCTTTGCCTTGCTTGGGAAAGAAGTCGATCTGAACTTTGTCGCCGCGCTCCTGACGATCATCGGTTACTCGATCAACAACACCATTGTTATTTTCGACCGGATCCGGGAGAACCTGAAGACGAAGACCCGGTCCCAATCCTATGGAGAAATCACCAATCTATCCTTGCTCCAAAGTATGCGACGGTCTTTGAACACCTCCATTACGACGGTCTTGGCGGTCCTGGTCCTCTATTTACTGGGCAGTCCGGCGATTAAAGACTTTATGCTGGCGCTGTTGATCGGTTTAACGGTGGGCACCTATTCCAGTCTCTTTCTGGCCCCGCCCCTCTGGTCGGTCTGGAAAGGTAAGGAAGAGGGAAAAGGCCGGACGGGTAAAATGGCGACCGCGACCGGGAAATAATTTATTGGGCGTCGGAAACCCCTCCCTTGTTGTGGGAGGGGTTTTTTCTACACCGCCCGGTTTTGGTCAGGTCTGGAGTAGGCGGCGCTGACCAGATTTCCACGGCGAGAAGGAAATGGCCGGTTTGCACCGAACTTATTTACTTAAAATCCCTTCGATATGTGCCGATTCACCCGGCTTTGAAGTCTCATCCTACTGGATAGCTGGCCGGCTCACCCAGCGGCCGTAGCTTTTGCCTTATTATCCGCGGAAGAGTGGAGGTGGCCCCATGCAGTTAATTTTTATTTTGATCTTAATTTTCGCCGTTTTAGTGGCGATTTTTGCGATCCAAAACGCTTATCCGGTGACGATTTATTTTCTGAAATGGCAATTTGAGGCCTCTTTAGGCTTGGTCATTCTGATCTGTCTCTTAATTGGAGCGGTTTCTTTAGGCAGCCTTAGTCTAATCCATCAAACCAAAGCTAAGCTGAAGGCGCGGGCCCAAAGTAAGGAAGGGGAGAAAGCGGACCAGGCAAGTGAAGGGGTGGAGTCCGGGGAACTTCCAGCCGGAGTCAAGGGCGAAACACCCCCGGAGATACTGGCCGCCGGGGCCGGCGAGGAGCGGGACACCACGATGAACGCGCCGGGAGGTGTAGACGATCCATCCCAAGCAGTGGAAAGTTAGTGTTGTTGATCACCAATGTCCTCCCGAATTAATCGCGGAGTTCGGACTCTCCCCTTTAATGGCGAAGATTCTGGCCAAACGGAAGATCACCACCCGGGAGGAAGTCCGCTTCTTTTTCCAGGGTGGAAGGGCGGATTTGCCATCCCCCTTTCTCCTGCCGGGGATGGAGGAGGCGGTCGAACTACTGGCCTCCGCCCTTGAGCGGCGGGAACGGATCTTGATTTACGGGGATTATGATGCCGACGGGATTACGGCGGTGGCCTTGCTTTTACGGACCTTGCGCCCCTTCAATACCGGAAATATCCTATATTACCTGCCGAAAAGATTGGCCGAAGGGTATGGTTTGCATCAACAAGCGCTGGCGAAAGCCGTAAAATATGGATGCCGGCTGGTTATTACGGTGGACTGCGGGATTACGGCGGTGGCGGAAGCCGCCTACCTACGGGAACAGGGGGTAAACCTAATCCTCACCGACCACCATGAACCGGGTTCCCAATTGCCGTGGGCGGCGGCGCTCCTGAACCCGAAAGTCGCCGCTGCTTACCCCTATCCCCAACTGGCTGGCGTCGGGGTTGCCTTCAAGCTGCTCCAGGGTTTGGCGGTCAAGCGGCCGGAGTTGGAAGAGCTTTTATGGGAAAATATAGATTTGGTAGCCCTCGGGACCATTGCCGATGTTGTTCCGCTCCTGGGCGAAAACCGGGTCTTGGTGAAAGAGGGGCTGAAACAGATGGCCAAGACGGCCAACACCGGGCTGAAGGCTTTGCTCACCCAGACCGGGTTGGCCGGAAAACGGATCGAGGCCGGCCATGTCGGCTATATTTTAGCCCCCCGGGTCAATGCGGTGGGACGGTTGGGTGATCCCACGGTTGCCCTCCGGCTCTTCCTGGAGGAGAATCCGGTTCGTGCCGGTAAACTGGCGGCCTTGCTGGAAACAATGAACCAGAAACGCCAGCGGATCGAGGAAAAAGTGCAGCAGGAAGCGGAGAAAGCGATCGCGGATGCCGGGCCGGTCGGGAAGGCTTTGGTGCTGGCCGGTCCCTGGCACCCGGGGGTGATCGGGATTGTGGCGGCCCGGCTGACCGAAAAGTATTACCGGCCGACGGTCCTGTTGAGTCTGGAGGGGGAGAGGGCCCGCGGTTCGGGGCGGAGTATCCCCGGGTTCCATCTGTTTCATGCTTTAGAAGAATGCGCCTGGTGTTTGGTTAAATATGGCGGTCATGAGTGTGCCGCCGGGCTTGAGCTGGAGAAGAACCGTCTGGATGATTTTAAAAGGGCCTTTACCGCCGTGGCCGAAGACCGGCTTACCCCGGAACTCCTTACCCCCGCATTGGAAGTGGAAGAGGTGATTCCGGTGGAAGCGGTGACGAAAGCTCTCCTTACGGATCTGGCCCGGTTGGCTCCTTTCGGGGAAGGAAATCCCGAGCCGGTCCTGGCCTGCCGGGCCGTTAAGCTTTTGGCTTGTTATGGGGTGGGCAAGGATGCCAAGCATTTAAAACTTAAACTGGGAAACCC
Source organism: Bacillota bacterium (assembly GCA_012735135.1). Classification (GTDB taxonomy): domain Bacteria; phylum Bacillota; class UBA4882; order UBA10575; family UBA10575; genus Capillibacterium. The sequence continues at coordinate 5,327 of JAAYHY010000042.1, forward strand.
GAACGCTTCCTGGGAAGCCATTGGCTTTAATTTTGGCGCCCTCACCGGAGAGCTGGAAGGGGCCAAGAAGGTGGATTTGGCCTTTAACCTGGAGCTCAACGATTGGAACAACCAATTGCAATTGGTCCTGAAAGACCTGAAACTACCGGAAGTCAGCTGAAAGGCGGCTTGACCCTTAACCTTGTCAATGAACCGGAAGGTTAAAATTACCGGGAGTAGTTTGAAAGGTGAGCCCGATGACGATTGAGGATTTATTGCAAAAAGCAGAAAAGTACCCTCCGGAAGCCCGGGAGGAGATCCGGCGCGCCTACGCCTTTGCGGCTTCCGCTCACCAAGGACAGCGGCGGGATTCGGGGGAAGCCTACATTAACCACCCCTTAGCCGTGGCCAACATTCTGGTGGAGATGGGGCTTGACCCCACCTCGGTCATCGCCGCCCTCCTCCATGATGTGGTGGAAGACACGGAGATCGGTCTGGAAGAGATTGCCGGTAAGTTTGGAGAAGAAGTGGCCGCATTGGTCGACGGGCTGACCAAACTGAGTAAGATTGTTTTCCAAAACAAGCAGGAGCAACAAGTGGAGAATCTCCGGAAAATGTTTTTGGCGATGGCCAAAGATGTCCGGGTCATCCTGATTAAATTAGCCGACCGGATGCACAACATGCGTACTTTGCGTTTTCTTCCGGTGGAACGGCGGAAGCGGATTGCCCGGGAAACGCTGGAGATCTACGCCCCCCTTGCCCACCGGCTGGGGATGTACCGGATGAAATGGGAACTGGAAGACATCGCCTTTCACTATCTGGAACCGGAGAAATACTACGAGTTGGTCCAGAAGGTGGCCCAGAAAAGATCCGAACGGGAGCGGGAGATCGAGGAGAACATCAAAGTCCTCGCCGACCACCTGGCCGAGTTGAATATCAAAGCGGACATCCAGGGCCGGCCGAAGCATTTCTACAGTGTCTACCAGAAAATGGTCAAGCAGAACAAGGATTTTTCGGAGATCTATGATTTGATGGCTTTGCGGGTGCTGGTCGATACGATCCAGGATTGTTACGAAGTGCTGGGGGTCGTCCATACGCTCTGGAAACCCATCCCCGGCCGCTTTAAAGATTATATTGCCGTGCCCAAGTCCAATCTCTACCAGTCTTTACACACCACCGTGATGGGGAACCAAGGGGCGCCGCTGGAGATCCAGATCCGGACCTGGCAGATGCACCAGGTGGCGGAGTACGGGATTGCCGCCCACTGGCGCTATAAAGAAGGAAAGACCGTCAAGGATGAAGACTTTCTGCAAAAGATCGCCTGGCTTCGTCATCTTCTGGAATGGCAGGGGGAAGCCAATGATGCCGACGAGTTTCTGGAGAACCTCCGGGTTAACCTTTTTGAGGATGAAGTCTTCGTTTTCACCCCGAAAGGGGATGTGAAAAGTCTACCGGCGGGGGCGACCCCGGGTGATTTTGCCTATACGGTCCACACCCATATCGGCCACCGTTGCGTGGGAGCCAAGGTGAACGGGCGGCTGGTCCCCCTGGATCATCAGTTAAAAAACGGGGATATTGTGCAGATTCTCACCGCCAAACAAGATGCGGGACCGAGCCGGGACTGGTTGAAATTTGTCGTCACTTCCAAGGCGAAGAGCCGGATCCGCCAATGGTTGCGGGAACAGAGCCGGGAAGAGTATATCCTTCTAGCCCGGGAGCAATTGGAGCGGGAGCTGAAAAAGAACGGCTATGACCCGCAGAGCTTATTAAAGCCCGAACTGCTCCAGGAGGTTGCCTCCCGTCTCGGCTTTGTGCAGGGGGACGATCTTCTGTTTGCCGTCGGCGATGGGAAGCTGGCTTGTGGCGCGGTCGCCGCGAAACTGGTGGCCGCGGTGGAGCCGGAGAAAAAACAACCCCCCATTCTTCCCGGCGAAAGGCCTTTGGGACGGCCGGGGGGGGTTAAGGTGGAAGGAGTTTCCAACCTGCTGGTCAGGTTTTCCCGGTGCTGTAATCCGGTCCCCGGCGACCAGATTATTGGGTATATCACCAGGGGAAAAGGGGTGGCGGTGCACCGCGTCGATTGTCCCAGTCTTCCTACGGAGACGGAACGGTTCATCCGGGTGGAATGGGACCAGGAAGAGACGGGTGTTTATCCGCTCACCATCGAAGTGGAAGCGCTGGACCGCAACAACTTGCTGCTGGATATCATGAATGTCTTTTCCCAGCTCAAGTTGAACGTCAGCGCCGTCAATGTCCGGACCAATAAAGGCCTGGCTTATCTGGACTTCACCGTCGAGGTCCGGCACTTGAACGAAGCGCAGGAATTGGTTAGGAAATTACAGCTTATTAACGGGGTGCAGAAAGTTTTCCGGACGACAAAAGCAAGAAAAAGATGAGGGGAAAGCAATGCGCGCACTTATCCAACGGATTAGTTCCGCCCGGGTCCGGGTCGGCGACGAGCTTATTGGCGAGGCCGGCCCGGGGCTGCTGGTTTTTCTCGGCGTCGGCCGTAAGGACGGCCGGACCGAACTGGGACAATTGGCGGAAAAGATTGTCCATCTAAGGATCTTCGAAGATGAAGAGGGGAAAATGAACCGGTCTGTGTTAGAGATCGGCGGGGAGATTTTAGTTGTTTCCCAGTTTACCCTTTATGCTGATTGCCGGAAAGGAAGGCGCCCCAATTTCCTGGAAGCGGCCCCTCCCGAAGTCGGCTGTGAACTCTATGAGCAGTTTGTCGCCGTTCTCCAGGAAAAGGGGGTAAAAGTGGCCACCGGCCGTTTTGGCGCCCATATGGCGGTGGAATTGACCAACGACGGACCGGTCACCATCATGCTTGATACCGAAGATTGGACGAAATCCCAATAAAGGTTTGGTCTAAAGGAGGTTTCCGCACTGGCTTACGGAATATTAAAGCAAAAGGGAGAACAGGATAGCATATGGAAAATGGGGTGATTCTCATGAAGACAATGCGACGCAGGATCTTATCCGGATTAATCCTGACTTTGGTGTTGATGATTAGCGGCTCAATTGAGGCCGGATTTCTTCCCCCGGTGACCGAAGCGGTGATCTATCCCGACGGGGTGGCTTTTTTGGTGCGGAAAGGGGAGACCGTTTTAGAAAAGGGCGAGTGTGTGCTTGAGCTGCTCCCCCCGGCGCTGAACGGTAGCTTAAGAGTCTTCTCGGACGATCCGGGTTTGGAATTGGAACAAGTCGTCGCCTACCGGGAGGAGGTGGCACAGGAAAAACCCCTGGGCAGCCTGGAGGAGCTTTTCCGGGAAAATACCAATAAACCTTTACAATTGATGGTCAACGGCGAGTTGGTTGGCGGGGTGCTCAAAGGCTTTCTGGAACCCTCTTTTTTAGTGCTGACGGTTACCCATCCCAATGGGGTCAGCACCGATGAGATCTACCCCCTTGAGGCCATCGATTCATACCATTTTTTGGCCCCGGTTGCTTTAGAGAAAACAGAGATCGGCTATGCAGGGAAATTAAGGGTTCGTTTCCGGGAACCGGCGGTGCAGAAAGGCGCCTATCCCGTGGGGATCAGTTACCTTCAGACCGGCCTTTCCTGGTTCCCCGAATACATTGTGAACCTTGATTCGGAGCAAAGCGGCGTTCTTTCCTATTCCGGCGTGGTCTGTAATGAGGCGGCCGACCTGACTAATACCACTGTTTACCTGGTGGAAAAGGGAGCGCAGTTTTCGCCCGAACTCTCCCCACTGGTCTTCTTCCCGACGGACCAAGGCTATGTGGCGAAACGGGCCGAGCTTAGCGCGACGGGTCTCCGGGTGGGAGAGAGTATGGCTTATGCGCCTAATACCTCTGTGGTCGACGCCTCTTCTTTGATCATGTATAAACATAATAATGCGGTGAACTTGAAAAAAGGGGAAAGAATTCAACTCCCCCTCTTCCGCGGCGCCGTGCGGGTGGAACCCCTTTATCAGGTCCGACTCTCCCGGACCCTTTTCAGCCAGGAGGTGGCGGTGGAGCCGGTTTGGAAAGTATACCGGGTTTATAATAACTCCTCCATCCCCTGGATCGAGGGGCGGGTGCTGCTCATGATGAGGGACCGGCCGTTGGGCGCGGGCGAATTCCCCTCCATCGCCATCAACCAGAGCGGTGATATCCGGGTGATGACGGAACCGGAGATCCGGGTTCAGGCCAGCGAGGTTGAATTTGAACGAGTCCAGGGTTCCCTGGTTTATAAAGAGCAAGAATATGCCTTTATCCGGGTGCGTGGGGAGATTACGGTGGAAAACACCAAAAATAGCCAGGTTAAATTGAAGGTTACCCACCAAGTCCCCGGGGAAGTTCTCGCCATCGGGGAAGGTGGTTCCGCGGTGAAAAAGGCGGTCTTCCAAACCGGGCTGAATCCCACTTCCGAATTGAATTGGGAGGTTACAATTTGGCCCCAGAGCCAAAGTAAGTTGACTTATACCTACCAAACTTATATCCCGCTCAACGACAACGGGCTGGTTAAATAAGGGAGAAAAATTCCCCCGCCATAAAGTTCAGGGGAAAAGGGCTTGACATTGGCGGGGAAAGGTTGTATAATTCTTTTTGCTGAACGTGCCCAGGTGGCGGAACTGGCAGACGCGTACGTTTGAGGGGCGTATGGGCAACCGTACCGGTTCAAGTCCGGTCCTGGGCACCAATTTTAAGAAAAGTAGGACTGCTTTAGTACGAAGCCAGTACGGAAGCAGTTTTTTTATGTTGTGAAAGGTTGGTACAACGGTTGATTGCTTCCCCTCCGGTTCTGCTTCAATTTTAATAGAAATTAAAACAAAAGGAGAGACGTCTGCCTTGACGTCTCTCCTTTTCGCTTAGGCTGAGGTTCAGGCCGTATAATTTTGCCGCTCGAAATCGGCAAGCATTTTTTCTTTTAACTGTTGCTCGTGTTTTCGGATCTGTCGCGGAATGGTGAAAAGATCGATCAGGAGAAAAAGACCTAAGAGGGCCAGTAAAACAAGGCCTACTGTGGCCATTCTTTCGGCCTCCATCTCCCCGGTCAGGACAAGGAGGAGGCCGGCCCCTCCGGTCGACCAGCCGAAGACCGTCAAGAGCAGGTAAACGATTCCCCAAGCAGTTTTCCCCAGGTAAAATTTGTGGATACCGAGAGTGCCCAGGAAAAGCCAGAGGAGATAGGCGGTTAACGTACTTTTCCTTCCTCTCTGTAACTCCCCGTTCAGAATCGTCAATTGTTTTTCCGATAATCTGCTCATGCGTTCTAGATCACTCATCAAAAACCCTCCTTATTTTTTTCGTTATAATGAGAAAAACCGTTTTTATTTTTCCCCCCCGGTTGCCAAACCGGGACGTTTTTTGTAATATAATGGGTTTAAGAACGAGCGGAATTGACTATACACGGAAGAGGGGAGAGAGGCATGCGGGAGCTTAATGTGGCGATGGTCACCGAGGCGGTGGCCCGTTTGACGGTGGAAGCCTGCCGGTATCTGGGGGATGATGTCCGGACCCTCTTGGAGAAGGCCAAAGCCGAAGAGGTGTCGGACTTCGGGTGTTTTATCCTCGAACAGATCCTGAAGAATCTGGAGGTGGCCGCTAAGGAGGAACTTCCCATCTGTCAGGATACGGGGATGGCGGTGGTCTTTCTGGAGGTGGGGCAGGATCTGCACTTGACCGGAGGGGATTTGACGGCGGCCGTCAATGAGGGGGTCCGCCGGGGTTATGAAGAAGGTTACCTGCGGAAATCGGTGCTTTCTCCCTTATCCCGGATCAACACCGGTGATAATACGCCGGCGGTGATCCACACCCGGATTGTGCCGGGAGATCGTCTCAAAATTACGGTGGCGCCGAAAGGGGCCGGCAGCGAGAACATGAGCCGGGTCCGGATGCTGGAACCGGCGGATGGGATTGCTGGAATCAAACGGTTTGTCCTGGAAACGGTCAAGGCGGCCGGGGGCTGTGCCTGCCCGCCGTTGATTGTTGGCGTTGGAATCGGCGGGACAATGGAGAAGGCCGCTTTGCTGGCGAAGGAGGCCTTGCTCCGTCCGGCCGGAGAGCCAAACCCCGAAACGGCGGTGGCCGCTTTGGAAAAAGAACTGCTGGTTTTGGTCAATAAAACCGGGCTGGGCCCGCAAGGTTTAGGGGGAAAAGTAACGGCTTTGGCGGTACATATTGAGACTTATCCGACGCATATTGCCGCCCTCCCGGTGGCCGTTAATCTCCAGTGCCATGTTGCCCGCCACCGGACCATTCTGCTGTGAGGTGAAATAACATGCGAACACCGAAAACTCTTCATACTCCGGTCAGCCCGGAAGCGGTAGCCGCCTTGGTCAGCGGGGATCTGATCCATTTATCGGGGGTCGTCTATACGGCCAGGGATGCCGCCCATCAACGCTTAGTCGCCCAGTTACAGGCAGGGCAACTTTTACCCTTTCCTTTGCGCAACCAAGCCCTCTTTTATGTCGGTCCCAGTCCGACGCCGCCGGGGAAGATCATCGGGGCGTGCGGACCTACCACCGGACGCCGGATGGATGTTTATACCCCAAGCCTCTTGGCGAACGGGTTGAAGATCGTGATCGGGAAGGGCCCCCGTTCCCGGGAGGTGATCGCTGCCTTCAAAGAATATCAGGCCGCCTATCTGGTGGCCATTGGCGGGGCCGCCGCCCTGCTGGCCCAGTCGGTCAAAAAGGCTGAGTTACTGGCCTATCCGGAACTGGGCCCCGAGGCCGTCTACCGTTTAGAGGTGGAAAAGATGCCTCTGATTGTGGCCATTGATTCCCAAGGCCGGGATCTCTTTGCGCTGGGCCCCAAGGCCTACGCGGAAGAAGGGGCGGAGGGAACCGGGGAAACGGCAAATGACGCATGAAACCACCGCTTTCCGAAGAATACTATGCCAAGGGATTTCAAGTGGCCGGAGAAGACTACTCTGTCCGGTGATCTAAAAGTCAGCGCGGATGAAAGAGAAGGATAATTACGGAGGAGAAAAAAGGAAAGGAGACAAATTGATGCCGGAGGTAACGGTTTACACCACGTCGACTTGCCCATGGTGTAGTAAACTTAAGAGCTTCCTAAAAGAAGAGGGGATTTCTTTTACCGAAGTCAATGTAGGGGAAGACCCGGAAGCGGCCCGGCGGATGGTAAAGCTTACCGGACAGCGGAGTGTGCCGGTGACTACCATTGATGAGCAAATCATTATCGGCTATGATCCGGACGGGATCCGGGCGGCGCTTGCGGACGTGGAGGCAGGGGAAAGCTGATGAGTACGGCCCTATATGATGTGCTCATTATCGGGGCCGGCCCCGCCGGCATGACGGCGGCCTTGTATTGCCGGCGGAAGGGGTTACGCACTTTACTGCTGAGTAAGGACTTTGGCGGTCAGGCCAACTGGACGACGGTGGTCGAAAACTATATGGGCTTTATGGAGATCGACGGACCGGAGTTAATGCGCCGCTTCAAGGAACAACTACCGGGTGAGAACTTGGTTTTAGTTGAAGATGAAGCTGTTGTCTTCCGCGCGGAAGACGGCCTTTTTTTGGTGGAAGGGAAGGAAAGCGGTTCCCACCGGGGGACGGCGGCGATTGTGGCAACCGGAAAAAGGCCAAAAAAACTCCATGTTCCCGGGGAGGAACATTTACGGGGGAAAGGAGTCAGCTACTGCTCGACCTGTGATGCCCCCTTATTTCGTGACGCGGAAGTCGCCGTCGTCGGTGGGGGGAACTCCGGGGCCCAGGCCACCTTGGACCTGCTGGCCGTAGGGGCGCGGAACGTTTATTTGATAACCGATCTTGAGGTTACGGCCGATGCGGCGCTGGCGGATCAGATCCGGAACCATCCCCGGGTCCGGCTTTACCCCTATTCCCAGGTCACAACGGTCCATGGGGAACAGATGGTGAGCGGGGTGACCATCCGGTCGGTCCGGAGCGGCACCGAAGAAAAGCTGGCGGTGGAAGGTGTCTTTATTGAGATCGGGCTGGAACCCAACAGCGAGATCTTCCCGGAATTGCAGAAAAACCAGCGGGGAGAGATTATGGTGGACTGTCACTGCCGGACAAGTAGCGCAGGGATTTTTGCCGCCGGTGATGTGACCAACTTGCCGGAGAAACAGATTATCGTAGCGGCAGGGGAGGGGGCGAAAGCCGCCATCTCCGCCTGGGAGTATGTAACCAAGACCCGGGCTAAGAACGCAACCGCCGTAATATAATACCCCCCGCCGTGCGGGGGGTAAAGGCTTCTTTTGGTGTTGGCAGAAGATTACCTTTTAGGAACAAAGACAGAGGGTATTAAAACGGCCTGAAGGATGGACCGTCACAAAACCCTGTGGGCATGGCAGTTTCCGGTTTTTAACTTTAAAAGCGGATAACTGTAAGATCTGCAAAACGGATAAAATCCGTTCAATCGCGGTAAGACCTAAGGTCCCGTTTTGCAGAATAAATTGGGCTTGATTCAACCGGCGCAAGATATCGTTTTTCGGACCTGCGGCCAAGGGTAGGTTGCGCACAGCGCCACGAATCAGCTCAATCCGGGTGATCAGATCAGCGGCTACGGCCGGGGTAAAGGCCCCCGGATTGCCGAGAAATTCGGCGACCGCCTGGGAGACCTCCTCAATACGCCGTAAAACACTGCAGGCGCTACTCATTTCATCACCTCCCGCTTTATTCTATGAAAAAAACAACGGGAGGAACGTAAGCCAAGTCCAAATCAAGCAAATATAATAAGGAGTTCTTCTTATTTCCTACGTCCAAGGGACCAAACCGGGAGCCTTAAGCCGTCGGGGAGGGTAAAGCGGGCGCCGCTGTCTTTTCGATCACCCGGATAATCTCCGTGGCGGCATCCGAAAGGTTACTCCCGCCCATGGCTTTGATATACTCCAGCCGGTTTTGGTAAAGAGCGTCGATCTGTTTTTTAAGGAGGGCTTCGGTGATCTCCTCTTCGTAAAGGACCATGCTGAAGTTTTGGGCCTTAAAGGACTGGGCGTTGAGAATCTGGTCACCCCGGCTCGCCCGCTTCGGCAGCGGGATGAGGAGATGGGGTTTTTTCAAAGCCAGCAGTTCAAAGAGGAAATTGGCGCCCGCCCGGGAGAGACAGATATCGGCGGCGGCCAGCAGATGGGGGAGTTCCGGGCCGACAAAGGCAAATTGCTTATACCCTTTGTAATTGGTTAAGGTGGGGTCGATGTTCCCCTGACCGCAAATATGCGCCACCTGGAATTGGAGGAGGAGATCGGGGAGGATGGCGCGGATTAAACGGTTGATCGTAAGCGAACCAAGGCTTCCGCCCATGACCAGCAAGACCGGTTTCTCCGGGGTAAAGCCACAGAGTTTAAGGCCTTCTTCTTTGGAACCGGCCAGTAATTCCGGGCGGATGGGGTTCCCCGTCAGCACCCTTTTCTCTTTCGGCAGATGCTTCAAGGTTTCGGGAAATGAGGCGCAGACGGCGGAGGCGAAGGGAAGCGCCAGCCGGTTGGCGAGGCCGGGGGTGAGATCCGACTCATGAAGGACCACGGGGATCTGATTGAGCCAGGCGCCAATGGTCACCGGCACCGCGACAAAGCCGCCTTTGGAGAAGACGACCTGGGGACGGAGTTTTTTCAGTAAACGGTAGGATTGGATCAAACCCTTCACGACCCGGATCGGGTCGGTTAAATTTTTCCCCGAAAGATAGCGCCGGAATTTTCCGGTGGCCACCGGATAATAAGGGACCTGCCGTTCCTCAATCAGCTGTCGTTCCATCCCGTCGTAACTGCCGATATATAAAACTTCCCAACCATTGTTCCGTAGTTTAGGCAACAGGGCAAGATTCGGCATGACATGACCGGCCGTCCCGCCACCGGTTAAGACGATTCTTTTCATGGATGACCCTCCTTCAAAAACTACCGGGGAAAAGGAGTATCCCTTTCCGCGGTCTAATTTATATTCGCGTTCGACCCGGATAAACCTTTTGACAGAAGTATTAACGAATCGCGACAATTATAACCGGATCCCCGGTAAAGGTGGCAACACCGCTTTTTTCTGCAAAATTGACAAATAAGCGGAAGGTGGTATAATTCTTAGAATAAGAATCGGTACAAGATGAAAGTGAGGAATTATAACGACCATGACGAGCTCTGTCCTTAAAGACTACTTAACAGCCACGGATCCGGCCCACTGGCAAACAGGATTCATTGCTTATTTAGCCAATTTAACGGCCGTTGCCGAAGTTGCTCCGGCGGTGGCGCGGGATATTGTGTATGAATTACGGGACCAAAGGAGCAATTTGAAGTTAATTGCCAGTGAGAATTATTCTTCTCTCCCCTGCCAACTGGCGATGGGGAATTTATTGACCGACAAATACGCGGAAGGGTTTCCCTTTCACCGTTTTTATGCCGGTTGCGATAATGTGGACCAGGTCGAAAGCTATGCTGTGGAACAGGCCTGCCGTTTGTTTGGGGCGGAACACGCTTATGTGCAGCCGCATAGCGGCGCCGATGCCAACTTGATCGCCTTCTGGGCGATCTTAAACGCCCGGGTGAAAACCCCGACTTTGGAGCAGTGGGGCGTGAAGGATCCGACCCACTTAACCAGGGAAGACTGGAATAAACTCCGTTCCCTCTTGGGGAACCAGCGGCTTTTAGGGATGGACTATTATGCGGGTGGTCACTTGACCCACGGGTACCGGCATAATGTCTCCGCCCAAATGTTTGAAGCCTTCAGTTACGGGGTGGACCGGGAGACCGGGCTTCTCGATTACGACGCCATCGCCAAGCAGGCGGAAGAGGTTAAACCCCTTATTTTATTAGCCGGTTACAGCGCTTACCCCCGGGCGGTGAATTTTAGACGTTTGCGGGAGATCGCCGACAGGGTGGGCGCTGTTTTGATGGTGGACATGGCCCACTTTGCCGGTTTGGTGGCGGGCGGAGTCTTCACCGGTGATTATGATCCGGTTCGCCATGCCCAGGTGGTCACGACGACCACCCACAAAACCCTACGGGGGCCGCGGGGAGGCTTGATCCTCTGCACCAAGGAGTTTGCGGAGCATGTGGATAAGGGTTGTCCTTTGGTGATGGGGGGGCCGCTCCCCCATGTCCTGGCGGCGAAGGCCGTCGCTTTAACGGAAGCCAATACCCAGGAATTTAAGGCTTATGCCCGGCGGATTGTGGAGAACGCCCGAACGCTGGCCGAGGCCTGTCTCGCCCAGGGGATGCGGGTCCTCACCGGCGGGACCGACAACCATCTGCTCCTTATCGATGTCCGCCCCTTCGGGTTGACCGGCCGTCAGGCCGAGAGCGCGGTCCGCGAGTGCGGGATTACCCTCAACCGGAATTCGCTACCCTATGATTCGAACGGGGCCTGGTACACCAGTGGCTTAAGGATTGGGACACCGGCCGTCACCACCCTGGGGATGGGCGCCGCCGAAATGAAAGAGATTGCCGCCTGTTTGTACCAAGTCTTAAGCAACACCAAACCGGAACGTATTACCCAAGGCGACAAAGCCGGACAGGAAAGTAAAGCCCGTTACTGTCTGGAGGAACGGGTGAAGTCCGAAGTCCGGGCCCGGATCCATGCTTTACTGGACCGTTTTCCGGTCTATCCCGAGCTTGATTTGGCGTTTCTATTGCAAAATTTCGGTTAACAATTAACGAAGCGGAGAAGGGAAGGGAGGAAGCGCCAATCCTCCTTTTTCCATCTCTAAAGCTTTTTGCGTTGTAACCATAAAATTAGGATTTCAATACAATATATATTTTTGTTTTAGATTAGGCTATCAATATATCGTTATCACTAGATCGTATTGAAATAATAAAATCAAAGGAGAACGCAATAAGCCCGATAAGGGAGATTTAGTCCATGGAAGATTTTAAAGTAGTTTACGCCACCGCCCAGGGAGAAATGGCCTTTGATCCCGAGTTGACGGCGGTGGGGGCCGACGGGGAAGAGTACTGGGAGCTGACAGCGGCCGATTTAATTCCCCTTCCTGCCGGGGCGACCCTTTTTTCCCTTCCGGGCCGGCTGCCCTTGGGTTTATCGGCCCAAGGGGAGATGGAGACCATTGCGGAGAAGGGGTTCACCGCGGTGGCGGCCATTCTGCCCCAGGGTTATACCCGTCTCTTTTTACCCGCGTATGAACGGACACCGGCCGCCCCCCGTCTGCCTTTGTTCGGTTATACGGCGGTGGCTTTTAAGGATGAAAAGCTTTGGGTGGCCGCCTGCCGCACCGATGACCCGGAAAAATGGGACCCCCGGTTTTACAACACGCCGGAACTTTCCGAGCTCGTCCGGGAAAAACTGGCGCGTTATCCTTCAAACCGGATCCTTCGCCAGTTGGCCCGCTGCGCCGAAGAGTATCATTGTTTTACGGCGCAGAATATCTTTTACGGCCGCTGGGAAGGGGGGATTCCGGTGTCACCCGTTTGTAACGCCCGGTGCCTGGGGTGTATCTCGAAACAGGTCTCCGAATGCTGTCCCGCGCCCCAAAGCCGGATTAGCTTCAGGCCCACCGCCGGCGAAGTGGTCGAGATCGCCCTTCCCCATTTGACCACAGAAGAAGCGATCATCAGTTTCGGTCAGGGGTGTGAAGGTGAACCGTTACTGGCTGGAGCAGTGATCAAGGAAGCCATTACTTCGCTCCGGCAAAAAACGGAGGCGGGGACGGTTAATATCAACACCAACGCCGGTCTCCCCGAGGTGCTGGAAGATCTGGCCGTGGCCGGCTTAAATACCGCCCGGATCAGCCTCTTCTCGGCCGACCCGGAGTATTACCGGTTTTACCACCAACCCCGGGGATATGGTCTGGACCAAGTAGGGGAGGCGATCAACCGCCTCCGGCGGCACGCCGTTTTTGTTTCGTTGAATTTATTGACGATGCCCGGCTTCACGGACCGGGAGTCCCAAGTGGAGCAGCTTTTTGCCTTTCTCCGGAAGTATCCCGTTGGGATGATCCAGATCCGGAACCTGAATTTCGATCCGGATTATCTCTGGGCGCAAATGCGCCGGGCGCAATTGGCGCCGGCCGGGGAGTTGCTCGGGATCGCCGGTTTTCTTTCGGAATTAAGAAAAGAGTTTCCCGGCTTGCTCGTGGGGAACTACAGCCGGTCCCGCGGGGATGTTAGGACGCCGGCGCCGTCGGATCTTGACCGGAAATAAGGGCCGGCAACACCTGGAGGATGCCCCGGGCGATCCCAAAAGCGATCTTGTTTTGGTAATCCGGCCGCTGGAGGAGAGCGGCTTCCTCCGGATGGGAGAGAAAACCGACTTCGATGATGACGCCGGTGACCCCCGGTTGTTCCAAGATAAAATACCGGCCCGGAGCGGCTTTTTTGGGTGTGGGTTGGATTTTATTCAACTCTTCCTGGATGGCGAAGGCCAGATTTTTACCGGCCGGGTTCCGGTAATAATAAAAAGCAACCATTCCGCGGCGTTTGGGGTCGGCTGACCAGTCACAATGAATACTCACCAAGAAGAGGGCCTTTACTTTTTTGGCCCGCTCAATCCGGGAGCTTAGGTCCCGGCGGTGCCTTCCGCTCCGGCCCGGCTCGTAAGCGGCCAGTTCCCGATCGTCTTCTCTGGTCATTGCCACATTGACCCCGCTTTGCCGGAGATAATCCCGGATTTTTAGAGCAATAGCCAGATTAATATCCTTCTCCAAATGGCCGTGGGCATCCTGGGTTCCGCCATCGATCCCCCCGTGGCCCGGATCAATCAGGATGGTGGTCTGCTTTAGTTTACTTTCGGCCGGGGTGATCCGGAGGAGAGAGAAGGCGAGGAAGGCTAGGGTGAGCCCGAGCCCCAGGAGAGAAAGGATGAAGAGGATTTTATCTTTGCTCAGGATAAGGATGCGCACCAAAGCTCACCGCCGAAGCATAAAGATAATTACTTATTTCTATGCCGGTCCGGTTTTTTTATGCCTCCGTGGTGGCTTTGGGCATGGGTGGGGAGGAGATCGCTTTGCGCTTGAAGGGGGGAAGATGGGGATGGTGGGGAAAGTGGCGCCGGATCCGGCGGCGGATCCCGGCGGCTGTCCTGACCGTCCTTCACCACTTGCAAAGTAGTGGTTACCAGGCTTATCTGGTGGGGGGCGCTCCACGGGATCTCTTGTTGGGGCGGGTGCCGCAGGATTGGGATATCACGACCGACGCCCGGCCGGAACAGGTGAAGGCGGTTTTCCCCCGGACCTTTCCTTTGGGGGAGAAGTTCGGAACGGTGGGGGTGTTGCTGGACGATACCCAGGTGGAAGTGACCACTTTCCGGCAGGAAGGCGGCTACAGCGACGGACGCCGTCCCGATTGGGTCGCCTTCACCCCGGCGGTCGGGGATGATCTGGCCCGGCGGGATTTTACCATCAATGCCATTGCCCTTGACCCTCTCGGGGAAAAACTGGTCGATCCCTATGGCGGGGTAAAAGACCTGAAGCAGCGTTTGGTGAGAGCGGTGGGGGACCCCCGGGTACGCTTTGGGGAAGACCCCTTAAGGATGCTCCGCTTTTACCGTTTCCAGGCGACGCTGGGCTTCCGTGGGGAAACCGGTACGGAACAGGGGATTACCGCCGGGCTGATCGGGAAAGTCAGCGGGGAACGCCTCCGGGACGAATTGACCAAAATTTTGACGGCGGCGGCGCCGGCCCTTGGCTTGGAGGGACTGGCCCGATCCGGATTGCTGACCGTAATTTTACCCGAGTTTGGCCCGGTCTGGCCGGCGGATCCGGCTTTGTTCCGGCACTTGGTTGCCACGGTGGAAGCAATTAAACCCTGTCCGGAACTGCGTTGGGCCGCGTTCCTGCATGACCTGGGGAAAGTGACCACCCGCCGGGTGGCGGCAGACGGCCGGATCCACTATTATGGTCATGACCGGGTTAGCCAAGAGTTGGCCGCGGCCATTCTGGAACGTCTCCACTTTCCCAACACTTCCCGGCAGAAGATTTTGACGTTAATCCGCTGGCATATGTTTGCCGCCGACCCCGCGCTGACCGATGCGGCCCTCCGGCGGTTGGTGGGCAAGGTGGGGCCGGAGCACATCTTTGACCTTTTGGAATTAAGGCGGGCCGATATTGTGGCCACCGGGAGCCCATCCTACCGGGCCCGGGAAAGTCTGGCCTTCCTGGCCCGGCGCATCGAAGCGCTGCTGGCGGGGGAGACTGTTTTGACCCGGAAGGATTTGGCGGTGGACGGCCATGAGGTCATGGCCTTTCTCGCTTTACCCCCCGGCCCGGAGGTGGGGGCGGTCTTGAACGAGATCTTCCGGTGGGTGACGGAAGACCCTGCCCGGAACCGGAAAGACCGGATCCTTGCCTTTCTTGCCGAACGGTACCGGGGGCATTGACCGTTTTCTCCGGAAACTCTTCCTCCCTTCTACTCATTTTCCCGCCGCGGAAAGCATATTTTGGTAAAAGCAGAAGAGAAAATGGGGTAGTCGCGCACGCCGGCTACCGGGTCACCCACGCCGCCTACATCAAATTTCACGAAGGGAATTAACTCGAAACCGGGTGAGGTGGCCGGCGATCCGGCAAGATCAAAAGCGGAAGCCGGGTGGGTCGGCAAGTAGCGTAGGCAGGAAGGATGGAAGAAGTGGGAAAGGGAAAACGGAACCAAAAAGCGGGATTTGGGGCGAAAGTCGCGGCCTTCTTCGAATTGCCGTCCGAGGTTGTCCATAACCTTCCCCGCTTGGTCCTCATTGGGGACCAGCAGCTGATCGTGGAAAACCACCAGGGACTGCAGGTGTATACCGGTACGGAGATCCGGCTCAAAACGGCGGTGGGCGCCCTTAAGGTGACGGGGGAAGGGTTGGAGATCAAATTAATCACCCAAGATCAAGTAAATATTGACGGCCGGATCCAGACGGTAGCCTGGGGGGAAGGCCAATGATCGCCCGGCGTCTCAGTGCCTTTAGCCAAGGTTATTTGGTGGCGATGGTGAAAGGCCCCCGGAGTGAAGAGCTGATCAACCGGGGTCTGGCCGCCGGCGTCGTTTTTTGGGATATTAAGCGGAAAGCCCCCGGAATCATCCTTTTTAAAGTTTACGCCCGCCAATATCCCTTGCTTCGCCCCTTTTTCTTCCGGACCCGGACCAAAGGGAAGATCTTAAGGAGAAAGGGGTGGCCTTTTTTCCGGCAAAGGGTGTGGCGGAAAAAAGGCTGGCTCCTGGGGATGGCCCTGTTCCTGCTTTTACTAAAGAGCCTGTCTTCTTTCATCTGGTTTATCCAGGTTGAAGGGGTTGAGCAGATCGAACCGTCGCGGGTCTTAAGGGAGTTGTCGGCTTTAGGGCTCTCCCCCGGGGTTTCCCGCAGGGAGATCCAAGGTAAACGGGACTGGCTCATCCGGGAGCTCCGGATCCGTCTGCCGGAAGTCGTCTGGATTACCATCGGGCTGAAAGGGGTGGTTGCCGAGGTGACCATCGCCGAAAAAACTCTGCCGCCACCGGTGAAGGAAAGCAGTTACTTGTTGGCGGGAAAGGACGGACTAATCACCCGCCTCTTGGTGCTTGGCGGCACGCCCCTGGTCCGGGAGGGTGATACGGTCGCCCGGGGGGATCTGCTGATCTTGGGGGAAACCAGACTGGTCCATTTGGATGGTTCCGTTGAGACCAAGATGGTGAAGGCCGCGGGGGAAGTATGGGCCCGGGTCTGGTATGAGCTGGAGATCGAGGAGCCTTTGACGGTTCTGGAGCCGAAGGTGACCGGCGGGCAAAGGGTGGTTTACAGTTTACGTCTGGGCCGCCGCCTGCTTTCTTTTTTCGCCCGCGGGCAGGCCGGTGACCTTGTTCGCCAGGAGCGGGCGGTAAAGACAATTTTGCCCGGGAGGAATGGGCCGGGTTTGGTCGAACTTATTAAAGATACCTACCAAACGGTGGAGTGGACGGCGGTAAAGATTCCGCCCGATGTTGCGCTTGCCAAGGCGGAAAAGAAAGGACAGGAAAGAATCGGACTTACGCTTCCCCCTGGTGTGCAACCGAAGACGCTCCGCAAGAGCTGGATCGTCGAAGGAGAAGTGCTGACTTACCGTTTGTTGATCGAGACGGAAGAAAATATTGCCGTTTCCGAATAAAAGGAGGAGTAGAAGAAAGGTTGCGTCATTCCGAAATCACACTGGAGATTAACCCCAAGATTGCTCCGGTTCTCTTTGGGGAGTACGATCAGAACTTAAAGGATTTAGCCACCGCCCTTGAGGTGACGCTGACGGCCCGGGGCAACCAACTGTATCTGGCCGGTGACGAGCAAAAGGTGGATAAAGCGTTGGCGGTCTTAGAGGAATTACGGAATCAGGTGGAAAAGGGGGTGGCCCTTGGCCCCCATGAAATCCGCTATGCGGTTGATGTATTTATGCGCGAAGACCAGGGACCGGAGGCGGAGACGGAGTTGAGCGCGACGCCGATCCAGGTGACCAGCCGGGGAAAACGGATTACCCCCCGTACCTACGGACAGAAGAAGTATGTGGAAGCCATCCGCGATCATGTGCTGACCTTTGGGATTGGGCCGGCCGGGACCGGCAAAACCTATTTGGCGGTCACGATGGCGGTAGCCGCCCTCCAGAGTAAACAGGTGAACCGGCTGGTGCTCACACGGCCGGCGGTGGAAGCCGGGGAGAAACTTGGCTTCCTCCCGGGCGATCTCCAGGAAAAAGTCGATCCCTATCTGCGGCCTTTGACCGATGCCCTCTTTGATATCTTAGGGGCCGAGTTATACCAAAGATATATAGAACGCCGGGTGATTGAGATTGCCCCCCTTGCTTACATGCGGGGACGCACCCTTGATGATTCCTTTATCATCCTGGATGAAGCGCAAAACACCACGACCGAGCAGATGAAGATGTTCCTGACCCGGATGGGTTGGGGGTCCCGGGTCGTGGTTACCGGTGATGTTACCCAGATTGATCTGCCCAAAGGACAAGCTTCCGGCTTGGTGGAAGCTGCGGAGATCCTCAAAGACGTGCCGGGGATCGCTTTCGTCTATTTGGGCGACCGGGATGTGGTCCGCCATGAAATGGTGCAAAAGATTATTAAAGCTTATGAGTCCAGAGCGAAAATAGAGGAAAAGGGAGGCACTTCCGGTTCGTAAAGGAGGCCTGAACATGGAGAATAAGGAACCCCGCCCAGGGGAGAAAAACAGGGTTAACCGGCGGCAGTTGCGCAGCCTGCTCGCCAAATGGTTATGGGTGCGGCGTTTTTTTGGCCAAAAGATGGTTCGCCAGCGCATCCTGGTGATCACCAGTTTTCTGGCGATTGTTTCCATTTTACAGATTGAACTGGTGCCCAAGGCGATCCAGGTCCAATTGGGTGAACCCTATGTTGGAGAGGATATCAAGGCCCCGCGGACCGTGGTGAATACGATTAAAACGGAAGAGTTGATGGACCAGGCGGCCGAGCGGGCCTTTGAGGAGAACAAGGATAAACTGGAATACCAAACCATCAGTATTGAAGCGGGGATCCAAGCCGGGAACCGCTATAACCACGTGGTGGAGATCTTTGGGGATTACCGGAAGATCCTCCGTGAACAAGCGGGGGATGAAACGTCAGCGGAGGACGGAACATCAGCGGAGGATGAGACATCAGCGGAGAACGGGACGAAAGCGGAAGACAGAAAAACACCGGACCTTGATGCGCTCCGGCCGACCCTCCGTAAGGAACTGGAGTTGGTGGATGGAAAGTTTGCCGAGGTTTCCGACGGGGTCCTGAATACGGTGCTGACAATGGAAGCCGCCGATTATGACCGGATGATCAAAAATTTGCGCCAAGTCTATGTTGCTTTTGAAACCGAGCGGAAAATCGGTCCCCAGACGATGGATACTGTTGATGAGGAACTCCGCCGGTATGTGGCTTTGGAACGGTTTTTGGTGTTGCCCCAGGATCAAATGGTGATTCAACCGCTCCTGACGGCGATGGTCTTTCCTAACCTGACCAGGGATGAAACGAAGATCCGGCAGTTACAGGAAGAAGCAAGACGCCGGGTGACGCCGGTCAAAGTCGAAAAGGGCAATTTGATTTTAAGCGAAGGCGATATCGTCACCAATGAGCATATTCAGCTCCTCCGTGATCTGGCCCTGATTGACAACCGGGGGAACCGGGTGATCATCTTTTTTAACTTGGCTGTCTTCTCCCTACTGTTAATCGCCGTTTGTTTACTCTATATTTATTTCTTCAAGAAAGAGATGATCAAAGAGGAACGCCACCTCTATCTCATGGCTTTGGTCACGGTGGTGGTGTTGGCGGTGGCCAAAGCAATCAGCCTTTTAAATTTGGAATGGTTGGCCTACCTCGTCCCGCTTTCCTTTGCCGGGATTGTGCTTTCCTTCTTAAGCGAGCCGCAACTGGCTTGGGTCATCACCGCCTTGCTTAGCTTAATGATCGGGCTGATCTTTGATTTTAGCCTGACGCTGACGGTCTTTTACTTTATCAACGGGACGGCGGCGATTTATTTGATGTTTAACCTTACCCAACGGAAAGAAATGATCCGGCGGGGTTTGTATCTCACGGGGATTAACTTTTTTACCGTCTTTTCGTTAGGCTTTCTGTTTGGGATTAAACGTCTGAGCAGTCTTTTTCTCTTTGCCTTGATTGCCGGTTTTAACGGGATTCTCACCACGGCGCTGGCCAACGGTTTCCTCCCCTTCTTTGAGCATCTTTTTGGCTTGACTTCACCCATGAGTCTGCTGGAATTGGCCAATCCCAACCTGCCCTTACTCAAAAGGCTGCTGATCGAAGCCCCCGGTACCTACCACCATAGTATTCTCGTGGGGAACCTGGCGGAAGCGGCGGCCGATGCCATCGGCGCCGACAGTCTGCTGGTCCGGGTCGGCGCGTATTATCATGATGTAGGTAAACTCCGGCGGCCCTACTTTTTTGTGGAGAACCAAATCACCAACGACAATCCCCATGAAAAGCTGGCCCCAAGTTTAAGTACCTTAATCATCACTTCCCATGTGCGGGATGGGGTTGAACTGGCCCGCTCCTACGGGGTACCCAATTGTGTGATTGATATTATCGAACAACACCACGGGACCGATTTAATTCGTTATTTTTACCAACAAGCTTCGGAAAAGGTGCAGGAAGAGAGAGAATCGGTGGAGAAGACGGATTTCTCCTATCCGGGGCCCAAACCGCAAACCAAGGAAGCCGCCCTTGTGATGCTGGCTGATGCGGTGGAGGCCGCCGCCCGGGCGATGGGACAACCTTCCTCCGCCCGTCTGGAGGCGTTAGTCGATAAGATCCTGAAGGAACGGCTAGAAACGGGCCAACTGGACGAGACTAACCTTACGTTAAGGGATCTGGATAAGATTAAAGACGCCTTTTTAAAAGTGCTCGGCGGTATTTTCCACCACCGGATCAAATACCCGGAGACCATTTCAACGGAAAGGATGAAGCTGGATGGGGGTTCTCGTTAACCAGGAAATCGAGACGGAGGGGGTGTCGGAGGAGACCCTCCGGGCCATCGTGGCCTTGGCCGAGCGGGTCCTCCGGGCTTACGGCCGGGCCGGCGCCGAAGTGGGGGTCACCCTTACCGACGAGGAGACCATCCACCAGTTGAACCGGGATTACCGGGGGGTGGATGCCCCCACCGACGTCCTCTCCTTCGCGCTGGAGGAAGGCGAGGAGGAACTGACGGGCTATGCGGAAGCGCCCCCGGAATTATTGGGGGATATCTTCATCTGTCTCCCTTACGCCCGGCGTCAGGCCATGGAGTATGGCCATTCTTTCAACCGGGAACTGCTTTACCTGACGGTTCACGGGTTACTCCATTTACTTGGCCATGATCACCAAAATGAAGAAGACCGCCAACGGATGCGGGCGGAGGAGGAGAAGTTTCTTGCCGAAGAAGGTTGGAGCCGGACCGATGAAAAATAGGAATCTGCTGGAAAGCTTTAACCGGGCTATTGACGGCTTGGTCTTCTGTTTTCGCACCCAGCGTAACATCCGTATCCATTCTTTGGTGACTATATTGGTGTTGGGCCTCAGTCTGGGCTTGCATCTGACGAAAACCGAATTTCTCTTTGTCTTCCTGGCCATTGTTCTTGTTTTAGTGACCGAGACGATCAATACCGCCATTGAGGCGGCGATTGATCGCTTCACCCACCAGTATCATCCGTTGGCGGCCGTTGCCAAAGATGTGGCGGCCGGCGCCGTCCTCTTGGCCGCCGTGAATGCTTTGGTCACGGCGTATTTTGTTTTTTTCCCCAAATTAAACCCGGTTCTGCCCAAAGTAATCGAGAGTATTATTCAATCCCCGGCCCACTTGACCCTGATCGCCTTGGGTCTGGTCATCTTCTTTGTGGTGCTTTTTAAGGTATCCACCGGCACCGGCCGGCCTTTTTCGGGAGGGATGCCCAGCGGCCATGCGGCCGTGGCGTTTGCCCTCTCGACCGCGATTATGATGATCAGTAAAGATGGTTTGGTGACCAGTCTGGCCCTGCTCCTTGGCTTAATGGTGGTGCAAAGCCGGGTGGAAGGCGGTATCCATAGTGTGACGGAAGTAATCATCGGCAGTTTCTTAGGGATGCTGGTGACTTTTCTTATTTTTCAACTTTATCAAAGATGGGGGTGAACTTTAATGGCGGAAAAAAACTTGGCTCCGCTGAGCGAGGCAGATGGCCGGCGGTTACTGGCCGAAGCCCAAAAATTCAGGGCGAAGGCGTACGCACCCTACTCCCAATATCAGGTGGGGGCGGCGCTACTCACCAAAAGCGGCCGGATCTACGGGGGGTGTAACATCGAAAATGCTTCCTACGGTGCTTGCATCTGCGCGGAACGGGTGGCGGTTGCCCGCGCCGTGGCCGACGGGGAAAGGGAGTTTGTGGCGTTGGCGGTGGTCGCCGACGGTCCCGAACCCGGCTCGCCCTGTGGCATCTGCCGGCAATTTATGGCGGAGTTTGCGCCCCGGCTGACTTTAATCATGGCTAACCTTGAGGGGAAGACGCGCTGGGGGAGCCTGGAACAATACCTGCCTTATGCTTTTAGTAAAGATTATTTAGAGGTTGAGGAAGCAGAATAACTGGGGAGCGCGCACGCCGGCTTCCGTCAGCTTGAGCCAAGTGGTGAAAAGCTAATTTCAGATCTAACCTCCGCCGGGGTAGAATGGTGTTTCCTTGCTTTTCCTAAGGAGCGGAGAACACCATTCTCCCCGGCTGGGGAGATCTGATCAAAATAATTTTCATACGGGAAACGAGTTTATCTTCTAGGAAACACAGGTGACAAGGAGAGATGGGATGAGCGAATACCGTTCCGGTTTTGTTGGGATTATCGGCCGCCCCAATGCGGGTAAATCCACCTTGATTAATGCGTTGGCCGGCGAAAAACTGCTGATTGTCTCCGCCAAACCGCAAACCACCCGCGACCGGATCCGGGTGATCCTCACGACCGACCGGGTCCAGCTGATCTTCTACGACACCCCGGGCATCCATAAACCCTTACATAAATTAGGGGAACAGATGAACAAAACCGCTTTAAATACGCTAAAACTGGTGGATGTCGTCCTTTGGCTGGTGGATGCTACCCAGCCGGCGGGGAAAGGGGACGCCTGGGTAGGGGAAGCCTTGAAGGAAAGCCGCCAACCGGTGCTGGTGGTCTTCAATAAAAGCGACTTGCCACCGGCGGTCACGCCCGAGGAGTTCCTGGCCCGGGTGGAGGCGCCCGCCTGGCCGTGGCTGAAGATTTCGGCCCTGACCGGCGCAGGCCTTGATCAACTCCTGGCCGCGTTGGAAGCGATGGTGCCGCCCGGCCCCCGGTATTACCCGGAGGAGATGATCACCGACCGGCCCGAGTCTTTTTTGGTCAGTGAGTATATCCGGGAGGCGGTTTTAAGCCACGCGGAGGAAGAGATTCCCCACTCCACTGCCGTGTTGATGGAGGAGATGAAAGAACGGCCGAACGGAAAAATTTATATCCGCGCCAGTATTCTGGTGGAGAAGGATTCCCAGAAGAAGATCGTCATTGGCCGGGAGGGCCGTCTGTTAAAAGCCATTGGCCAGCAAGCCCGGGCTCAGATCGAGGCCTTCCTCGGGCAGCCGGTCTATCTCGACCTTTGGGTCAAAACCAGGAAAGATTGGCGGAACTCCCTCCCGGCCCTCCGGGAGTTCGGATATTGGGACCGGGAAGCGGGCGATTAGGCCGCGAAGCAAGGAGCATGCCAGGAACCGGATGGTTAAAATAGTGGCAACGGATATTTCTAAATGAAGGGGCGTTCAATTTGCAAGTATCCGATTTTGATTATGAATTGCCGGAGGAGTTGATTGCCCAGGAACCCTTGGCCGAGCGGGATCATTCCCGCTTGCTGGTGGTGGATAAAATGGCCAAAATCTGGCAGCATGCGATCTTTCCCCAGATTCTTCAGTGGTTGCAGCCCGGCGATCTGATGGTCTTCAACGATACCCGGGTTATCCCCGCCCGCCTCTGGGGGCGGCGGCTCCCCGGCGGCGGCAAAGTGGAAGTTCTTTTGCTGACCCAGCATGGCCCCGACCGGTGGGAGGCTTTGGTGCGGCCCGGACGGAAAGTCATGCCGGGACAGACTTTAGCCTTTGGCGCCGACGGGGAGTTGAGGGCGGTCGCGGCCGAACGGACCGCTTTCGGCGGCCGGATCCTCAAGTTTAACCGGGAAGGAACCGATCTCCGGGGGGCCCTTTACAAGCTGGGCGAGGTTCCCCTGCCGCCATATATCAAAGCGCCCCTCCGTGACCTCGACCGCTACCAGACGGTTTACGCGCGGAAGGAAGGTTCGGTGGCGGCGCCCACCGCCGGCCTGCATTTTACCCCCGAATTACTGGCCCGGATCAGAGCGGCCGGAGTGGAAACCGGCTACCTCACCCTCCATGTGGGTTTGGGCACCTTCCGTCCGGTGAAGGCGGAGACGGTGGAGGACCATCAGATGCACGAGGAGTTTTTCCAGATCAGCCCCGAATTGGCGGAAGCGGTGGCCAAGACCAAAGCCGCCGGCCACCGGGTGATCGCCGTCGGCACCACTTCGGTCCGGGCGTTGGAGACCATGGGCCAGCCCGACGGGACGGTCCGGGCCGGGGAAGGGCGGACCGATATTTTTATCTATCCGGGTTACCAGTTTAAGGTGATCGACGGTTTAGTCACCAATTTCCACCTCCCCCGTTCCACCCTGCTTATGTTGGTCAGCGCCTTTGCCGGGCGGGAACTGATCCTGGCCGCCTACCGGGAAGCGATCAAAGAACGGTACCGTTTTTTCAATTTCGGGGATGCGATGTTCATTATTTAGCCAAGCTCAACCGGTTTTTCTTAACCCGGATCCGACGAAGGAAAAATGGAGATACAGGAGGCGCCAATGTTTGAATTTGAGGTTATCCATAAATCCACCGAACACCGGGGACGGATCGGGAAACTAAAGACACCCCATGGGGAGCTGACCACGCCGGTTTTTATGCCCGTCGGCACCCAGGCGACGGTCAAGACGATGAGCCCCGATCAGCTGCAGGCGCTGGGGGCCTCGATTATCCTCAGCAATACCTATCACCTTTATTTACGCCCGGGTCACGAGTTGATCCGGGAGGCCGGCGGCCTACATGCCTTTATGAACTGGCCGGGGGCAATCCTCACCGACAGCGGCGGGTTTCAAGTCTTCAGCCTCTCCAAGCTGACCAAGGTGACCGATGAAGGGGTGCTCTTCCGTTCCCATATCGACGGTTCTCCCCACCTCTTTACCCCGGAAAAGGTGATGGAGATCGAAATGGCTTTGGGGGCCGATATCGCGATGGCCTTTGATGTTTGTCTGCCTTACCCCTCTACCTATGAAGAGGCTGCTCTGGCCCAGGTCCGGACCAGCCGGTGGGCGGCCCGTTGCCGTGCGCGCCATGACCGTCCGGACCAGGCGCTTTTTGGGATTGTCCAGGGGGTCGCTTTCCGGGACCTCCGGGAAAAGAGCGCCCAGGAACTGGTGGCGATGGATTTCCCCGGTTATGCGGTGGGGGGGTTAAGTGTGGGTGAGCCGAAGGAGATCATGTATGAAGTGCTGGATTATACGGTCCCCCTCTTACCGGAGGATAAACCAAGATACCTGATGGGGGTCGGTTCGCCCGACGCCCTCTGGGAAGGGGTGGCCCGGGGAATAGATATGTTCGACTGTGTGTTACCGACGCGGATAGCCCGGAACGGAACGGCCATGACCAGCAGGGGCCGGGTGATTATCCGCGACGCCAAGTATGCCCGGGACTTTTCACCGCTGGATCCGGCCTGCGCTTGCCCCACCTGCCGGCAATACACCCGGGCTTACCTCCGTCATCTCTTTAAAGCCGGCGAGATCCTAGGCTTGATACTGGTCACTTACCATAACCTGTTCTTTCTGGCCCGGATGATGGAACAGATCCGCCGCAGCCTGATTGAGGGGACCTATAACCAGGCCAAGGCCGAATTCTTTGCGGCCTACTACGGGAAAGCCCCTGGCGAAATAAGTTAAGGTAGGATTTTATTCCTTCTTGTGGTATACTATAGTACGATCTTTTGCGATAAGGAGGTTTTGTTTAATGACTTGTCTCGCGGTCTTCGCGTTACAGGCGCCGGCCGCTCCCCAAGGCGGGTCGGCCGCTTCGCTGATCTGGATGTTTGTGTTGCTTGGTATCTTCTGGGTGATCATGATTGTGCCGCAGCGGAAACAACAGAAAAAACGGATGGAAATGTTGAATGCGCTGAAAAAAGGGGATAAAGTGATCACCGTCGGTGGTATTCATGGCGAAATTACCGAAATTGGCGATGAGGACATCCGCTTGCGGATCGCCGATAAAGTTGAGATTAAGCTCACGAAAGGTTCTGTCTCCCGGGTGAAGGGAGAATAACCGGAGTTTAGATCTTGTTCCCAGTGCAGAAAGCCCAAGCAGAACCTGTTCTCTGGGCTTTTTCGCTATTTAGGCGGGCCGGAAGGGATTCCAGCCGGGCTGGGGAGCGCGGCCCGCTAATGGTTAAGAAATGCCATTCGAAAATGGGGAGATGTGAATGAGATATATAAGCACGAGGGGTCAAAGCCCGCCGGTGACGGTGGCGACGGCGCTTTTAAGCGGGCTTGCCCCCGACGGCGGCCTTTACCTGCCGGAGGTTTTCCCGGTGGCCCCAGACGACCTCTTCGAAGGGGTTGCCGGTTCCGACTACCCGGATTTGGCCGGTGGCATCCTCCGTTTATTCCTTGCCGGATATACCCCGGAGGAATTAACGGCGTGTATTAACAAGGCTTACGGGAGGAATTTTGATACGCCGGCCGTCACTCCGCTGACGATGGTCGACGGAAACCTGGGCTTTTTGGAGCTATGGCACGGGCCGACCGCCGCCTTTAAAGACCTGGCCTTGCAGCTGCTGCCCCACCTTTTGGCGGTGGCGGCGGCGAAAGCGGGGCAAAAAGAGGAGATTGTCCTTTTGGTAGCGACCTCCGGGGATACGGGGAAAGCCGCCCTGGAGGGATTTAAGGATGTCCCCGGGACCAAAGTAATCGTCTTCTTCCCGGAGGACGGTGTCAGCCCTGTCCAGAAACGGCAGATGGTCACCCAGGAGGGAAAGAACACCTTTGTGGTGGGGGTACGCGGCAATTTCGACCAGGCCCAGGCCGGGGTGAAAGCCCTTTTGGCGGCGGAGGATTTCCGGCGCGAGATGGCGGCGGCCGGGAAGCGCTTCTCCTCGGCCAACTCCATCAACTGGGGGCGCCTTGTTCCCCAGGTGGTTTACTACTTTAAAGCCTGGGGCGAGCTCCTCCGGCAACAAATCCTGCCTCCGGGCGAGACTTTTAACGTAGTGGTGCCCACCGGCAACTTCGGGAACATTCTGGCCGCTTACTACGGAAAGAAACTGGGTTTGCCCATCCATAAATTGATCTGCGCCTCCAACCGGAATAACGTCCTTACCGACTTTATCCGGACGGGCGAGTATAACCGGAACCGCCGCTTTTATCAGACCATCTCTCCATCCATGGATATTCTGGTCTCCAGTAACCTGGAACGGCTCCTCTATGAGTTGGTGGGGGAGGATCCGGAGGCGGTCGTGGCTTACATGAATCAGCTGCGGCAAGCGGGGAGTTACCGGTTGACCGAAAGGGAAAGGGCCCGGCTTCAGGAGGGCTTTTGGGCCGGGTTCGCCACGGAAGAGGAGACCACGGCGGCGATTAAAGAAGTTTATGAGCGGTATCATTATTTAATCGATCCCCATACGGCCGTGGGGTATAAGGTCTACCAGGACTACCGGACGAGCACCGGCGATACCCGGCCGGCGGTTATTGCCGCGACGGCCAGCCCCTTTAAGTTTAACCGGGGAGTGGCGACCGCCCTCTTCGGCGCGGAAAGCGCAGCGGACGCCGATGAGTTTGCGTTAATGGAAAGCTTGGCGGAGGCCACCGGCGCTCCCGTTCCGCCGGGACTGGCGGCCCTGAAAGCTAAACCCGTCCGGCACCGGCGGGTAATCGAACCGGAGGCGATGGCGGCGACAGTCCGGGCGATTTTAGACGAATAAGCCTCTTGCCGCCGGCTTCCTATTATGGTATAATCCTATAAAATTAGCACTAAAGACGAGGAAGAGGAAGAGTAGCCCCGGAGGTAGGGTCGAGCGAGCCTCTGCCGGTGGAAGAGAGGCCCCGATGGCCAGGGTGAAGTTCTCCTTGGAGTTGCCGGCTGAAGCCCGTTGGAAACGGGTGGTAGGTTGAGCCGGGGGGTGTTCCTCCGTTACCAGTGAACAGCCATCGGGAGGAAGAGCGCTTCGTCCCCGTGGTGAGAGTGACTTTTTTAGTAAGCGGAGTGGTACCGCGGAAGCATAGCCTTTCGTCTCGCAAGAGACGAAAGGCTTTTTTATTATCAAAAGAAGGAGTGGTGGTTGCAATGTGGAGTCCGGAATACGAAAGCATGGCCCTGAACCGGCGTCAAGAACTGCAATTGAAAAGGCTAAAGGCCGTAGTCGAACGGGTTTATCAGCAGGTCCCCTTTTACCGGCGGAAAATGGAGGAGGCGGGGATCACCCCCGCCGATCTGCAGAGTCTGGAGGATCTGAAATACCTTCCCTTTACGACGAAGGATGATCTCCGGGACAATTACCCCTTTGGCTTATTCGCCGCCGACCTGGATGATGTGGTCCGGATTCATGCTTCTTCCGGCACGACCGGTAAGATGACGGTGGTGGGTTACACCAAAAACGACCTCGGGGTTTGGGCCGAAGTCATGGCCAGGAGTATCGCCAGTGCCGGGGGCGGACGGCATGACCGGATCCAGGTGGCCTATGGTTATGGTCTTTTCACCGGCGGATTGGGGGTCCACTACGGAGCGGAGCTGATTGGCGCCATGGTGGTGCCGACCTCCGGCGGAAATACCAAACGGCAGTTACAGGTGATGCAGGATTTTGGGGTGACGATCGTGGCCTGTACCCCGTCCTACGCCTTATACATGGCGGAAGTCGCCGCCGAAGAAGGGATCGACCTGCGGAACTTGCCGGTGAAAGCCGGGATCTTTGGGGCGGAGCCTTGGTCGGAGCCGATGCGGCAACGGATTGAAACCCAGTTCGGGATTAAAGCCTATGATATTTACGGTTTATCGGAGATCATCGGTCCGGGGGTGGCCATTGAATGCGCGGAGCAGAACGGGTTGCATATTGAGGAAGACCATTTCTTGGCCGAAGTGATCGACCCGGAAACCGGACGGCCTTTACCCGATGGAGAAAAGGGGGAACTGGTCTTTACCACCCTGACCAAAGAGGCTTTTCCGCTCATCCGCTACCGGACCAAAGATTTAAGCTTTCTCCAATCGGAACCTTGCGCCTGTGGACGGACGATGAAGCGGATGCACCGGATCTTAGGACGCACCGACGATATGTTGATTATCCGGGGCGTCAATGTCTTCCCGTCCCAGATCGAAACGGTATTGCTGGAGAATGGTGACGCCGCTCCCCATTACCAATTGGTGGTCGACCGCATTGGGAACCTGGATGACCTGGAGGTCCGGATTGAGGTCTCGGAAGCGTTGTTTGCCAGTGAGGTCCGGAAACTGGAAGAACTGGGAGCCAAGCTTAGACAACGGATCGAAAGCGCCCTGGGGATTAGCGTCCGGGTGAAACTGGTGGAACCGAAATCCATCCCCCGGAGCGAGGGGAAAGCCGTACGGGTGATTGATAAACGCAATCTTTACCGTGGATGATTGTTTCCCCGCCCCGTCTATAGTAAAATATAATTGGGGAAACTGGTCAAAGGGGGGAGAAAATGAAGATTCAGGAAATCTCTGTCTTTTTAGAGAATAAATCCGGCCGGTTGGCGCAGGTGACCAGGATCCTGGGGACGAACCGGATTAATATTCGTGCTCTTTCATTGGCCGATACCGCCGATTTCGGCATTTTACGCCTGATCGTCAATGAGCCGGCGAAAGCACTGGCTGTTCTACGGGAAGCAGGGCTGACCGTGCGGGCCACCGAGGTGATCGCCGTCGAGGTAACGGATCAACCCGGCGGACTCGCCGGTGTGCTCCAGGAATTAGAAGCGAAAGGGATCAACATTGAATATATGTATGCTTTTGTGGGTAAAGCCGAGGAGAAGGCGATTGTAATCTTCCGGGTGGAAGAGATTGAACGGGCGGTGGAGTTGCTCACCGGTTCACGGGTGCATTTATTACCGGAAAGCAAAGTATACCAAATATAAAAAGATAAAATAAAAAGAGAAACGGTTGGTCTCGACCGCTTCTTTTTTCTATGGACGGTAAATGGTCTACCCGTTCGTCAGAGGACGAGAATATTCCCGGGTTAGAGCTTTGGCCCTTATTAATGAAAAAGTTAGTAAATAATTTGACCGGAACGGCCGAAATAAATAGAAGGAAGAAAAGGAACCGGTCTACCCTTTTGTTTTTAGTTTATTTGCACGATTGAAGGGGAGGGGCGGGGGTGGAGCAGCGCAAACCCGCATGGTTAAAGGTTACAGTCCAGTCTAATCAAGGTAAGCTCAAGGTGGAGCGTTTACTGGCCGACTTGGCGCTAACCACCGTTTGTAAAGAGGCCGGTTGCCCTAACCTGATGGAGTGTTACAGCCGGAAGACGGCCACTTTTTTGATCCTGGGACCCCTTTGTACCCGCCACTGCACCTTCTGTAACATTCAAAAGGGACAGCCGGAGCCCCCCGCCCCCGATGAACCGGACCGGGTAGCCCAAGCGGTGGCCGCTTTGGCGTTGAAACATGCGGTCGTTACCTCAGTAACCAGGGATGATCTGCCGGACGGCGGGGCCGGACAGTTTGCCAAGGTAATCACGGCGATCAAGGATTTAAACCCGGAGACCACTGTCGAAGTTCTGGTCCCGGATTTTCAAGGGGATAATCGGGCCTTAGCGACGGTGGTAGCGGCCGGGCCGACGGTGCTGAACCATAATGTGGAGACCGTGCCCCGGCTTTATCCAACGGTTCGCCCCGGCGCCGACTACCGGCGGTCATTGGCCTTACTTACCCAGGCCAAAAAGATCAATCCGCGGCTCCCGACCAAATCCGGGGTGATGGTCGGGTTGGGTGAAAAGGAAGACGAGCTGATCCAAGTATTTAAAGACTTGCGGGCGGCCGGTTGTGAAGCCTTGACGATCGGACAGTACTTGGCTCCTTCCCGCCACCATCACCCGGTGGTGGAGTATGTGCCGCCAGCCCGGTTTGCCCGGTACAAAGCCCTCGGGCTTGAGCTTGGTTTCCGGCATGTGGCGGCCGGTCCCTTCGTTCGCAGTTCCTACCGGGCGGCGGAGATGGTGATGGATTAAACCTCTGGTGAACCTTTAGGGGGGATATGGTGGTTTATGATTTAATTGTGATTGGCGGTGGGCCGGCCGGCTATCATGGGGCGAATCTGGCGGGGAAAAACGGTTTAAAAGTCCTTTTAATCGAGAAAACAGCCTTGGGCGGTGTCTGTTTAAATACCGGTTGTATCCCTTCGAAGACCTGGCTCCATGCGGCGAAAATTTACGCTGAGGCCAAAAACGGAGCCGCCTACGGCGTCCGCACGGAAGGGATCAGTTTGGACCAGGAACGGGTTACCGCCCGTAAAAATAAGGTGGTTAAGATTCTGGCGGCCGGGATCAGAAACCAGCTCCAAAAGAACAATGTGCAGGTGGTGGCCGCGCAAGGAGATATTATCGGCCGGGACGAAACAGGATTTATGGTCAAGGCTGGCGAAGATTATTACAGCGGAAAGAATCTCCTCATTGCCACCGGATCGGTGCCCATCATCCCGCCGATCCCCGGTTTGGAGACCGCCCTCCGGGAAGGGATGGTCTTGACCAATGAAGAGATCTTTAATTTATCCCGGGTCCCCGCATCCTTGGTGGTCATTGGGGGCGGGGTCATCGGTTTGGAGATGGCCGCCTACTTCAATGCGGCCGGCAGTAAAGTCACCGTCATTGAGCTCCGGGACCGGATCGGGGGCGAGATCGACCCGGAGATTGCGGCGGTCCTTTTGGGCAACTACCGGAAGAAAGGGGTTGACTTCCGGTTAAACGCCAGGGTCACCGCGGTGGAACGCAAAAGAGTGAAATTTATCGCCGGTGACGGTGAAGAGGAAGTCGAGGCGGAACAGGTCTTGCTTAGCGTCGGCCGGCGCCCTTTCCTCTCCGGCTTTGGTTTGGAAAACCTCAATCCGGTGCTGGAAAAGGGCCGCCTCCTGGTGGATCGTTCCGGCCGGACCAGTGTTCCGGGGCTATATGCGGCCGGCGATGTCAACGGCCGTTCCATGCTCGCCCATACGGCCTACCGGGAAGCGGAGGTCTGTGTCGGCCGGATTCTGGGCCGGACGGAGGAAGTAAACTATGAAGCGATTCCGGCGGTGATCTATACCAGCCCGGAGGTGGCCTCCGTCGGCGAGTCGGCGGAGTCGGCCGCCCGGAAGGGCTTGGCGGTTGAGACGGTTACGATCTCGATGCGCTATAGCGGACGTTATCTTGCGGAGCATGAAGGGGGAGACGGACTATGCAAGTTAGTCTTCACCCGGCCGGAACAGCGGCTCATCGGAGTGCACTTGATTTCGGAATATGCTTCGGAGCTAATTTATGGAGCAGGGATGATGATCGACCGGAAGATGCAAGCAGAGGAGATCAAAAAGGTGGTTTTCCCCCACCCGACCATTGGTGAAATAATAAAGGAAGCTGTTTGGTCCTTACCGGGTTGAGAAGCGAACGGGCTTATCTTGGACTAAACTGGGATGGATTCCGGTGGGCTACAACTATGGAAAGTTGGTGAAGGGCATGCGCTATCTGCCATTGTCTGAGATTACCGAGGAGATGTATCTGGCCAGACCGATCTTTAGCGGGGACGGCAAAGTCTTGTTATCCAATGGCGTCAAACTTACCAAATCCTACCTGGAACGCTTGAAAGGACTTGGTTACGAACATCTATATGTCTACATGGAGGGGGAGAAAGTAACCACCTTTAGCGCTCCGGTCAGTGATCAAACCATCCGCGACGCCCTCCAGGGGGTGAAGGATTCTTTTCTCAAAGCCGCCCAGCAGCGGCAATTAAACCTAAAACAGGTCAATGAAGTGGTCAATTACATCCTGGATGAGATTCTGACCAACCCCACCGTCCTTTATAACCTCATGGATTTAAAAAACCATGATAATTACTATTACCTCCATTCCGTGAACGTGAGTATCATTTCCGCCTTGATCGGCAAAAAGCTGGGTCTGGCCAGGGATAAAATCAAGGAGTTAACCACCGGAGCGCTCCTCCATGATATCGGGATGGTTTGTATTGATCCGTTGATTATTAGTCAACCCCGGCGCCTCTCCGATGAGGAGATGGCTGCCGTGCGGGAGCATACCAACTTTGGCTTTCAACTCTTGCGCTCGGCGCGGAACTTAAGTGTTTTAGTGGCGCACATCGCCTACCAGCACCATGAACGGATGGACGGCAGCGGTTACCCGAAGGGGATCACCGGGAAAGATATTCATTTGTACGGAAAGATTGTGGCGGTTGCCGATTCCTATGAGACGATGACAACCGGCCGTGTCTACCGGAAAGCATTATGGAGCCATGAAGCGATCCGGCAATTGAAGGAAAGCGCGCCGGAGAAATATGATCCGGACGTGGTAGAGGCCATGGCCTCCTCGGTGGCCTCCTACCCGGTGGGAAGTGTAGTTAGCTTGAACACCCATGAAGAGGCGGTCGTCGTCGATGTGAACGCCAAAAAAATTACGATCCAGTTTTCCAGCGGCCCGCGGGTCAACGCCCTTTTAGATTTAGAGCCCGACTCGGAGATTAAAATTGAAGAACGCTTATCATAAATTTGATCGTTACGGTCTAGCGCCCGGCGGGGCGCTTTTTTTTTATCCGGTAAACTAAATAAAACCGGAGAAAATTGGTCCCAGAGAGAAAAGAATGATAACAAAATTCCATATTCATTATTCAATAGGCCATTTACAGGCGGGACCCCCGTGATAAAATGATCGTGTTAATAATAATTTAGTAGTGGGGGTGGCATGATGAAAAAAATAGCCTTCATTGGGGCTGGTAGCTTTGGCTTTACCAGAGATCTGGTCCGCGATATTCTTTCCTTTCCCGCTTTGGCCGACAGTACTTTGGCACTAATGGATATTGATCAGGAGCGACTAGCTTTTATCAAAGAAGCGGTGGATAAGATCGTCGCCGCCGGGAATTATCCGGCTAAGGTAGTGGCCACCACCGACCGGGTGGAAGCCCTCAAAGATGCGGACGGGGTAGTTTGTACCATTTTGGTTGGTGGCGTTGATGTCTGGCGCCATGATATCGAAATCCCTAAAAAGTACGGGGTAGATATTAATGTGGGGGATACCCGGGGACCCGCCGGTATTTTCCGCGCCTTAAGAACAATCCCGGTGATGCTTGATATTTGCCGTGATATTGAAAGATATTGTCCGGAGGCGATCTTTCTAAATTATACTAACCCCATGGCCATGCTCTGCCGGGCGATGCAAGAAAAGAGCAAGGTTAAGGTAACCGGTCTTTGCCACAGTGTGCAGGGAACCGCAAGCATGTTGGCGCGGTGGATCGGCGCGCCCATGGAGGAGATTACCTATTTGTGCGCCGGGATTAACCACCAGGCTTGGTACCTTCAGTATAAATGGAACGGCAAAGATGCTTACCCCCTGATTCGGGAAGCAATCAAGCGACCGGAGATTTACAACGAGGAACAAGTGCGCAACGAAATGTTTTTGCATTTGGATTATTATGTGACCGAATCAAGCGGACATAACTCCGAGTATAATGCCTGGTTTCGCAAACGCCCTGATTTAATCGAGAAATATTGCACCCACGGGACTGGCTGGAATCCGGGGCATCATGCCTATATTTTGAATGAGTATCGCCGCATGGAACATACATGGAAGGATGAGATTAAGGCGTGGTTGGCGAAGGATCAGCTCAACCTTGAACGGGGACAAGAATATGCGGACAGCATCTTTAATGCGGTCTTTGGTGACGGTACCGTCTTTGGGTTTAACGGCTATCTGCGTAATTTCGGCCTGATTGACAACCTGCCGGAAGGTTGCTGCGTGGAGGTGCCTGTGATCGCTTCCCGCCGTGGCCTTGACCCGCTTCATGTCGGCCCCCTCCCCGAACAGCTGGCTATTTTAAATAATATCAGTGCCCGTTGTGAGGAAATGGCGGTGGAAGGGGCCTTAACCGGGGATCCGCGCAAAATCTTCCATGCCATCTGTTATGATCCATTAACCTCAGCCGTTTTAAGTTTGGCCGAGATCAAGACAATGGTCGATGAGATGTTTAAGGTTAATGAAAAATGGTTGCCCCAGTTCAAGCATTTTAACTGAGGAAACCTTAGTTGCCGATCGATAAAACTATGATGCCGGAATAATCGCTACTTGCTGTTCTTTGGGCAGCCTTTGATGTTGATGTAACCAGAACAGGAAATAGCACTTTTTTTGCTGAGGTTCTTTTCCCAGGGAGGAACCTCATTTTTTATTTAGAATTAATCCTATATTAACCAGTACGAAAGGAATTGGAAACCTTTGGCCAGAAGAAAACAGATAACTGGTTTGCTCGAGCGTTTTTTTACGAGCGTACAAGGGACCTTGATTATATATTTTGTCACGATTGCGGTTATCCCCACCTTTTTGTTGGGGTTGATCACATACTCTACCTTCTCCCGGATCATCAACGACAAGGTTCAAATCTATGTTGAACAAATGATTATTAAGGTGAAGGAGAATATTGAATACTACTTCCGGGACTTGCAGAGTCTGGCCTATATGATCTCGGTCAATAACGACCTGCTTACTGCTTTGCGGGAAGAGACATTCTTAGATAAATGGAAAGAGATTAATTACGAAAACAAGTTAAAACATTTTCTGGCCAGCCTCACCAGCACGCGGGCGGAAGTCAGGGGTATTTACGTAATATCCGAGGATAAAAGGAGGATTTACACCAGCGGGCCTCCGATTCTCATCAGTTATTTGCAGGACTACGACTGGTACCAAGGGATTCTCAATTCCGATGATCATATCTACATTACTGACATTCATGAAGACGATTATGCCGGCGCCCTTTATGCCAATACCTCGAAGGTTGTCACCTATGCGCAACGCATCACGGATCTGGACGGACGGAAGCTCGGATGGATTTTGATCGATCTTAACTATAGTTTTGTCACCAAAATGCTGGAAAAGATGGACTTATGGGAGCAAGGCCAAATTACGGTCTTGGACTCGAAAGGAAAACTGATTTTTGGTGACCAAGCGGCGGCCGCCAAGTATCAGGAGAGTAACTTCCGCCAATTATACCTTCGGGATTGGGGCAGCCAGTTACAGAAGATCCAGGGCAAGACGGAGCTGGTTGTCTATCAAGCGGTCTCTTTTTGCGGCTGGAAGATAATCTTCTCCATCGACTATGACATTTTGCAGAAAGAAAACACGACGATTCGTAATGTAATTCTGGTGCTCTCTATTATCCTGCTCGGCGGAGCCATCTATCTGTCTGTGCATTTTTCCAGAAAGGTATCGAACCCGGTCCAAATCCTTTGTAACTCCATGAAAGAGGTGGAGGAAGGAAATCTGGAAGTCTCCATCCGGATTAGGAGTATGAAAGAGTTTAACCGGTTAGCGGCCAGTTTCAACCGGATGGTGGAACAGATCCGTAATTTGATGGACAACATTTATGAAGTCCAGCAAAAAAAGAGGCAAGCCGAGTTAAATGCGCTTCAAGCCCAGATCAATCCGCATTTTCTCTATAATACCCTCGATTCTTTGCGTTGGCTGGCTAAGCTTCATAATATTGAAGAGATCGCCAAGATCATATCGGCCCTCGAGAGTCTGTTACGGGCGAGTATCAGTAAGACCAATGATCTGATCCCCATTGGCGAGGAGATTGAAAACGTCCGTAATTATCTGGCCATCCAGTCATTTCGCTATGGGAACAATTTTTCTGTCACCTATATGATCGATCCGGCCGTAACCAGCTACTTGACACCGCGCTTGATTTTACAGCCGATTGTCGAGAATGCGATTTATCATGGGGTAGGCAACATCGTTGGCGGTGAGATCGAGATCGGAGTCCATTCGGACAGTGCCGGAATCATCTTTGAAGTGCTGGATAATGGACCCGGGATCGCCCCGGAAAAGCTTAAAGCAATAACAGAAGGCAAAAATAAAAACAAAGACCGCTTCAGCGGTTTTGGGTTAATGAATGTCGAGGAACGGATCAGACTTTATTTTGATCAGGATTACGAGTTTGCGATTAACAACCGGGACCCCCGGGGAACCCGGGTTTTAATCAGGATTCCCCGGATTCGTAAATTTAAAGAAAGGAGCGTCGCCAATTGGGTAAAGTAATGATCGTTGACGACGAGCTGTTGGTACGGGTTGGTTTGCGCTCCACCATCTCCTGGCAGAAATATGATTTTACGATTGTTGCCGATGCCGCCAACGGGCAAGAGGCGATTAAAAAATTTGCCGCCACCGACCCGGATATCCTCATTACCGACATCCGCATGCCAGGAATGGACGGTATTGAGTTGATCAAGATCTTGAAGCAAAAAAAACCCAAGTTGAAGACGATCATTCTTACCAATTACGATGATTTTGCTTACACCCAAGAGGCACTGAAATTGGGAGCAGATGAATATCTGCGCAAGTCGACTTTGGACAACCAAACCCTAATCCCCATTTTGGAACGGTTGTGGCGGAAAATCCAACAGGAGTCGGTCGAAGACCAGAGATTACAGCAGTTGCAAAAGCAAGCCTCATTGGGGGTCTTTTTACTCAAAAAACATTTTGTGGAGAGTCTAATCGGCGATGAATTGGATGAACAAAGATATCAAGAGTTTTTACAGGATTTGGGGTTAAATTGGCAGGAAAACAATTGGCAGCTCGTCCTCATGAAAGGAGAAAACGGAGCGGAGAACGCTTCCCGCTCCGGCCTTCACCCCTTAAACCTGATTGAAGAGATCACAGATGAAGCCGGGGCGTTGGTTGCCGAAGGGTCGAGCCCGGCTGAGTGGATCCTGATCTATAGTTTCCCGCAAAAGGAAGCCGGTTATTATCAAAAAAAGATCATCCCCTTTAACGTCCGGCAGGTTCAAACCTGCCTTCAGCAATATCTGCAGCTCAAAACCACCGCTGTTTTCGGAACGGTCCTCACCTGTTATAAGCAGTTGCCGGCGGAATATGGAAAGGTGCGGGAGTATATGATGTATCGCTTTTTCTGGCCGGAAAAGAAGATGATCTTTCCGGAAGATATTCCCTGCGACACGAAGGATTATTGTTTGCCGGAAAGTAACGATCCGAATCTATCCGCTCTGATCAGGATGGGCGAGGAGGAGGAAGTTACGAAGGCCCTGGAGTGCCTATTTAAGAAGGTGACTCAAAGTGTCTCTCCTTTCCTTTTACGCCAGTTGTGCCAGGAGCTTTATGGGGAAATAGCCCGGCAGTGCCGGGAAGCCGGGATTCGGTTATCAGAGATCCTGAAGGAAGAAGAGCAATACTCATCCCATCTCGAGAACTTTCCGTCTATTCCGGCGATCGAAGATTGGTTCGTGGAGAAGTTTAATCATTTGATCGCGAAGATGAAGAGCACCAGCTTAATGAATTACTCCCCGTCGATTCGGGAAGCGCTAATCTACATAAAGGAAAATTATAAGAATAAAAACTTGAGCCTTTCTTTAGTGGCCAACCAGGTCGGATTAAGCAAAAATCATTTTTGCACACGCTTTAAGGAAGAGACGGGATATAACTTTGTGGATTTTTTACATGTAACCAGGAGCGAACAGGCTTGTGAGTTGTTACTCCATTCAGAGCTGCCTATCGCCGAAATCGCAGAGAGCGTCGGGTACATAGATCCCAAGTATTTTACCAAGGTATTCCAAAAACATACCGGCTATTTACCGACAACATACAGGAAATTATTCCAAAAAGGTGGGCACCGGCATGAGATGGTCTAAGTTTACCATTGTACTCTGCGGGTCATTGTTTCTGATCGGGTGTTTTAATGTTCACCGCCATGATCCCCAGGAAGAGAAATATGAGACGATCCATCTTTTAGGCACGGTGGGGATCCATGAATTGATCGTGGAACTGATTGAGGATGAATTGGCCGAGGCCGGGATCAAGGTCGAAAAAAACTTTTTTTATTGGGATACCTATCTGGCCAAAGCCCGTCAAGCCATCTTGAACGAGACCGGGGAGTATGATGTGATTTTGGGCCCCAATTCCGTGTTGTCCCGGTTCATCCGGAGCGGGAAACTGATTGCCCTAAACGATCTAGCCGCCCAAGCCGGCCTGCACCGGGATGATCTCTACCCGCAAATCCTGAACAGTATAATCTTCCAGGACAAATGGTATTCCCTTCCCTATTTGGCCGATGTTTTGATTTACATTTACCGGCAAGATTTATTTGCCCGGATGGGCATCGATCCTCCCCAAAATATCGCTGAGATGTATGAAATTGCCCGGCGGATGACGACGGATTCCGTCTACGGTCTGGCCTTTCCCGCCAATCCTGATGACCCCGTAACCTCCATCTGGAGTTATTTTCTCTGGTCACACGGGGGCGATTATTTTACCGGTGATTGGCGGCCAATGATCAATTCCCCGCAAAGTGTGGCGGCAACCCGCATCTACTTTTTAATCCTTGAGAACTGTGCGCCGGCGACGGTGGCGACTTGGAAAACAGAGGAGGTTGTGGATAGTTTCATCGGGGGGAACCTGGCCGCGATGATCCTTTGGTCCAGTACGATACCGGTCATCGAGAACAGCGAAAAAAAGGGGAGCGGGGAAGTTGGGGGTGCGCCCTTACCGCCCGGCCCGACCAAGAACGCGATTTCTCCCTTTGCCAGTTGGGGACTGGTGATCCCACGGAGCGCCAAGCATATCATCGCGGCTAAAAAATTTGCCCTAACTCTTGTATCAAATGAAACCTTGAGCACCATTGCGGATCTGGGAATGGCGCCTACTCCCTTGCCTAAGCTGAACCGCGAATCTGCGCAGAAGAATCCGGAAAAACCATTCGCCATTGCCACCGCGGCACTGGAGAAAGCCAAAGAGTGGCCGCTGCCCTTCCTGGAAGCCAATCAGTATGTCCCGATCATTGGTTCGGTATTAAATGATATTCTGATGGGCGCGGATGCCGAAACCACGCTGGAAGAAGCAAATAAACAGATTGCCCTGTTGATCGCCGGGAGCAATGGCCGGCATTAATGGGGTCTTCTTTTATAAGAATATAGTCTACCTCCGCCGGAATATTCCCCACCTCCTTTTGGAACTCTCCTCGATTATTCATTGTTCTTTTACAATTTCAGAATGACAAAGAAAAAGAGCGGAATTTTAACTCTCTCCTTCTATTCATATATTTGTTACCTTTATTGTAAAGCCTTTACTGGTTGAAAGGAGGGAGTCTTAAGCGCGCATAAGTCAGAAGAGAAACCAAAAAGACAAAAAAAGGAGGTAAATTTCGGTGAAAAGAGTTACTTGTATTTTTTCTGTAATCCTGATTACCTTGGTCTTAATCTCAACTGTATGGGCGGCGCCCAAAGTTACCCTACGCTATGCCTTATGGGACACTAACCAACTTCCGGCCATGGAAGCTTCAATTAAGGAGTTTATGAAACAAAACCCCAACATTGAAGTAATCATCGAACTGACCGAATGGAATGATTACTGGACGAAGATGACCACCGGGGTTGCCGCCCGTACTTTGCCTGATGTTTTCTGGGGCCATTTGGCGTATTTCTCCGGTCTCGTCTCCAAAGGAGCTTTGATGGACTTAACCCCGTATATCCAAAGGGATAAGTTGGATTTAAGCATCTATTATCAACCCCTATTGGAAAACTGGAAGTATCAAGGAAAACAATATGGAATTCCCAAAGACTGGGATACCATTTGCATCATGTATAACAAAGACGCTTTTGATAAAGCAGGCATCCCCTATCCCAGCGCTGATTGGAGTTGGAACCCGAAGGACGGCGGGGAATTCGTCCAGGTTCTCCAGAAGTTGACGATCGACCAAAATGGAAAGAACTGCACCGAAAAGGGCTTTGATAAAAACAGAGTAGTCCAGTATGGAATCGGTGGGTTGGCCGCCAGTGAAATGCAAACCGGTTGGCTCAACTTTATCTGGATGAACGGTGGTCAGGGGATTCTTGACAAGCCCTATGGCAATAAATTCATCCTCGATGACCCAAAAGCTGTTGAAGCCATGCAGTTCTACGCCGACCTGGTGAGCAAATACGGGGTGGCACCCACTCCTGAAATGCAAGGCACAAGCGCGTCCGGGTGGGAATTATTCGTCGCCGGACGGGTGGCGACCATTCCCGTAGGGTCATGGCAGCTTTCCGCAGCACGGGATAATCTCACTTTCAACTGGGATGTCATTCCTCTGCCGAAAGGGCCGGCGGGACGGTATAGTTGCTTCAATGGACTGGCGCATAATATTTACGCCAGAACAAAGCATCCGGAAGAAGCCTGGAAACTTGCGAAATGGATGGATGGCTATGAATCCCAGAAGATCATCTCCGAGTATGGCGTAGTCTTCCCGGCCATCCCCTCGCTGATCGATGTTTATCTGGAAGCGACCAAGGAAAAGGGCCCGGACCACATCAAATATTTCATCGATGCCACAGACCAGACCGGACAATGGCCGATGCACGTCAACTGGGCACAAATCTTCGACATTATTCAGCGGGAATATGAAATGGCGATCTCCGGTCATTATTCGGCGAAAGAAGCGGTAGAATTAATCAAAGACCAGGTTGGGCCATTCCTTCGCTAAGGTAATTAAGAGAAGCAGGACGGGGAGCCGGATCATTCAAACAGGCTTCCCGTCCTTTTAGAAAGGTGAGGAAAACAAGATGGGAACAACAATACAGCCGGTAACTCATGTATCTATGCCAAAAAGAGCGCCAAAAAAGCGGTGGCGGCAATGGGTAACGGGTTACTCAATGATTCTACCAAACTTTATAGGTTTTTTCATCTTTATGTTGATTCCAATCATTGCTACGATCGGATTGGGTTTTACCGAGTGGGATCTGGTCAATGACCCGCGGTGGGTTGGTCTTGCCAATTATAAACACTTGTTTAAAGACCGCATTTTCTGGCTTTCATTCAAAAAAACCATCTGGTTCACCCTGATCAATGTGCCGGTTCAGAGTTTTCTCGCCCTTTTAATCGCGGTATTGCTTAATCGAAAATTAAAGGCTTTAAACTTGTTCCGTACTTTATTCATTATCCCCTGGGTTTGCATGTCGGTGGCAGTGGGTCTGACCTGGACCTGGCTTTTTAATACCCAATTTGGCTATATCAATCATGTGTTGACGAGTTTGGGATTGGAAAGGATTGGTTGGTTAACTTCGGATAAATTAGCCTTGTATGCAGTAATTTTCGTAAACATCTGGCAATATCTGGGTTGGCACATCATTCTGCTTCTGGCGGGTTTACAAATTGTGCCTCAGGAGTTATATGAGGCCGCCACCGTTGATGGGGCCAATAACTGGATGAAATTTTGGAAGATCACGATCCCGATGATTAGCCCTTTTTTCTTCTTTGATTTAGTGGTTAACATGATCATGACCTTACAGATCTTTGATCTTCCTTTCGCCATGACCAACGGTGGCCCGGGCAACGCGACCCGCGTCTTTAATCTGTATCTATACCAAAAAGGGTTCTCCTTTCTCCTAATGGGAGAAGCTTGTTCCATGGGGGTTGTCCTCTTTGTCTTGATTATGGTCGCTACTTTTCTTGTCTTTAAGTTTCTTGGGAGCCGGGTCAATTATGAAATGTAATAACCCGGGGATTTCAGATCTTTTTTAAGGAGAGAGCACGCTATGGAAAAAACTATTTCAGCGAAAAGACTTCTCTTGTATCTCTTGATTATTGGCATCCTTTTTTTGTACCTTTTCCCCCTCTTCTGGCAGCTTTCCACCTCGTTGAAGGAGAGCGACGAGGTCTTTTCCGGTTATAACCTCATTCCGAAGAAAGTAACTTGGAAAAACTATAGGATTGCCTGGTCCCAATTTAACGTTAAACGATACCTGCTCAATACCATTTTAGTTTCAAGCATTATTATGCTGGGAACACTAATCTGCTGTTCAATGGCGGGATTTGCTTTTGGGCAATTACAATTTCCGGGGCGGGACTTTTTGTTCTTCCTTTACCTAGGAACCATGATGGTGCCCGGGGCAGTGACGCTAATTCCATCCTATTATATTATTTTAAGGTTAAACATGGCCAACACCTTTGCCGGGTTGATCCTGCCCTTCTTCTTCGGTAGTGCTTTTGGTACCTTTCTCCTCCGTCAGTTTTATATGACCCTCCCGAAGGATCTCTTTGAAGCAGCGACCATCGATGGGGCAGGCTATTTCCAAATCTGGTTGAAGGTTATGTTTCCCCTCAGTAAACCGGCGGTTGCCACCTTGGGCGTGATGACCCTGGTCCAACATTGGAACAGTCTGCTCTGGCCCTTAGTAATTACGCAAAGTCCCGCGCTTAAGGTTCTGGCGGTTGGGCTCTCGGATTTCCGTCTCTTCCGGAATATACAATGGAACTCCTTAATGGCGGCGGTCATGATCGCGATTCTCCCGATGTTGTTGATCCTCTTTTTTGCCCAGAAATACTTTGTCAAGGGTATTCAGTTTTCCGGGATCAACCGATAAATTCATCCCTTTTCCTTATGCGTTAGAAGGTGGTTCTGCCGAAATTGGCTGGGGGATAACCCTTTTACTTTTTTGAAGATTTTGGAGAAGGCCAGGGGATCGTTATAACCGACCGATCGGGCCACATCGCCAATGGAGAGTAAAGGGTTGCGTAAAAAATCACAGGCCCTTTCGATGCGAAATTGGATCAGATAATCTTGGGGCCCGATCTGGAGTCTGTTTTTAAAGAGAACGGTAAGATAACTTCGGCTTAAACCCAGGCTGGCTGCGATCATTTTGATATTGATTGGGCGAGAATAGTTGGTTTTTATAAACTCCAGGGCTTTGCGGATATAAACATCCTGGAGATCGC
Source organism: Bacillota bacterium (assembly GCA_012735135.1). Taxonomy (GTDB): domain Bacteria; phylum Bacillota; class UBA4882; order UBA10575; family UBA10575; genus Capillibacterium. The sequence continues at coordinate 48,630 of JAAYHY010000042.1, forward strand.
CGTTGGAGAGCGTGGTCCGGTGGGGGTCCGCGTTTTCAATCATTTCTGAGATGGCAATGTATAATAAACCCTGCAAATGCAGGGTTTTACCGTAGTAGTGCCTTTTGTCATTAGGCTCCCCGGCAATTTGGACCAGTTTTAACAGGAAAGCATCGAGCTTATTCCCCGTCCGTTTAGTCAAAATCGGATTTTCCTTTGAAAAGCCGGCGGCATGGAGATAGGTTTCTACTTTCAGACCGTTAAAACCGACCCACACATAGTGCCAGGGATTGGCCCGGTCGGCCTCATAGTAAGTGATGATACCGGGATAAATAAGAAAACCCTGTCCTTCGTGGAGCGAATAGCAACGGTTATCAACAAAAAAGCAACCCTTGCCGCTTAAAATATAATGGAAGAGATAATGATCGCGTACTGCCGGGCCGTAGGAGTGCCCGGGTTTACAGGCTTCACTTCCACAATGGTAAACATTTAAATCGGTAGTAAACTGTTCGTTGGTAAAAAAGATATCACGCATTCCATCACCAACCCGGATTCTCTTTTCCCTGTCACCCAAGGGGAACAGCGCTGTGCTCAATTCCCCCGCTCATTCTTCCCTGTGGTCCCCCGGCCCGCCTCCGGGGGCGTTTTTTCTTTGGTCACCAAATCCCGGAGGGTTGTGGAGAACATGACTTCTTCCATCTTCGCGGAGAGCTCTTTCCAGAAAGGCATGGTCAGACAAGAATCCATCTTCTCACAATCAAGGGGATTTCCGATTTTGGCGCAATTGGCGAGGGTTAAAGGACCCTCCAGCGCCTGTAAGACTTCGCCGACGGTGATCTGGTCGGCCGGCCGCGCCAGGGTATAACCGCCGTAAGAACCGCGGACCGCATTAACTAAACCGGCCTTGCGCAAAAGCGCAAAGACCTGTTCCAAATAGGATTCGGAGATACCCTGCCGCTCGGCAATCTCACGTAAAGGGACGGGGTTTTCTTGCGCGTATATCACCAGATCAGCCATGGAACGTAAGCCGTATCTTCCTTTTGTTGAGATAAGCAAGGTATTCGCTCCTTTCTAAACCTAGTAAGTTGGTAGGATTAAATAAAATCTAACATAAAAAGGGCGGAGAATCAAGGTGGTTTGGCAAGGAAAGCGCCGGGGCGGCAACCTGAGTTGCCTCGAGTGACCACTCCCCGGCTACCTCCACCGGCTCCTGGATCTAGCATTAAAAAGAAGCCAATGGTATACTATAGCTAGATCTGTCCAAGGGTTCCCGCTCTGCGATGGGGATAGACGTTAAAAAATTCTTACCAAATGCGCGAAGAAAGGATGCAACTAAAATGTCAGAACGAAAAGCCGCCTTCGAACAACCCAACCGGACGCAAGCCCTCTTTTACCTGGTCTTAACGGCGGTGCTCTGGAGCACCAGCGGACTGTTGATTAAAATGATCCATTGGAACCCCGTAGCTTTGGCCGGGGTGCGCAGCCTGTTTGCGGCTCTTTTAATGTGGGGTTATATTAAAAAGCCCAAACTGAACCGGTCGGGATGGCAATGGGGGGCCGCCGCCGCTTATGCCGCCACGGTGATTTTATTCGTGGTCGCCAATAAAATGACCACTTCGGCCAATGCGATTCTTCTCCAATACACCGCTCCGATTTACGTAGTCATTTTTGCCCGGTTGTTCCTGGGGGAACGGACCACCGGCATCGACTGGTTAACGATTATTGTGGTCTTTTTCGGAATGGGCCTATTTTTTAAAGAAGAGTTGGCGCCCGGCGCCTTATGGGGTAATATCCTGGCGGTGGTGAGCGGGGTATCTTTTGCCCTGACCGCCGTTCTCCTTCGCAAACAAAAGGAAGCAAAGCCGGTGGAGTCGGTTTTCATCGGGAACATGTTGACCGCCTTGATCGCCCTTCCCTGGATCTTTAAGGGGCCCTTTCCCGACGCCAAAGGCTGGATAATCCTGGTGTTTATGGGTTTTATTCAGATCGGCCTCTCTTATATTCTATATAGCATCGCTTTGCAACATGTCTCCGCCATCGAGGGAGTGCTGGTCCCGTTAATCGAGCCGATTTTGAATCCGGTCTGGGTCCTGATCTTCACCGGCGAGAAACCGGGGGTCTGGGCCCTGCTCGGCGGCGCCATTGTCCTCGTGGCGGTGACCACCCGGAGTCTATTACTGAGCATGCGGGAGTTGAAGAAGAGAAAAACAAAGGGTAAGACGGTTTCAATCAATTAAGGAAAGGAGGATGAGAACAGGTGCTGAAGGATTTAGTCCGGAAAAACCGGAGTTACCGCCGGTTTGATGAGCACGAACCATTACCCCGGGCGACTTTGGAGGAACTGGTGGCCTTAGCCCGCTGGACGCCCTCGGCGGCCAACCGCCAACCCCTTAAGTATCTCTTATCTTGGACCCCGGAGCGGAATGCCGCCATCTTTCCCCACCTCCGCTGGGCCGGTTACTTGACGGATTGGCCGGGCCCGGACGCCGGCGAGCGGCCCACCGGCTATATTGTGATTCTGGGGGATACCCGGATTAGCAATAATTTCGGTTGTGACCACGGGATTGCCGCCCAGACCATCCTGCTCGGGGCGGTCGAAGCCGGATATGGCGGCTGTATCATCGGCGCCGTCGACCGGGAGGGGCTGCGCCAAACCCTGGAGATCCCCGCTTTTTTTGAGATTCTACTCGTCCTTGCGCTGGGCCGGCCCAAAGAAGAAGTGGTCCTTGAAGAGATGGACGGGGAAGGGGATATCCGGTACTGGCGGGATGCCCAGGGGGTGCACCATGTGCCGAAACGGTCCTTATCCGATCTGATCATCGATTGAAAGGGAACCCCCGTTCCCCGTCGAAGGAATAAACGGTAAGGGTCAGGTGGAGGATTGATCAGCGTTGAGTATAACCTATGAAGAATTTAAAAGAGAAGCTTCCCGCTTGTGCGGAACCGATCTCTTTCTGTACAAGAGCCAACAAATGGACCGGCGTATCCATGCCTTGATGTCTTTTTGGGGGATTTCCGATTACGATGAGTACTTAAATGTTTTAAAGACCAATGCCAGCCGTTACCAAGAGTTCGTAAAGCGGCTGACGATTAACGTATCGGAATTTTTTCGTAATCCCGACCGGTTTATGGAGTTGTGGGAGAAGATTCTGCCGGAATTGCTCCAAAGGCCGGGTTTGGTGAGAATTTGGTCGGCCGGTTGTTCGAACGGGGCGGAACCCTACTCGGTAGCGATCATCTTAAATGAGCTCAAGGCGCTGGATCGGGCGGTCATCCTCGCCACCGATATTGACCAGGAAATCTTGGAAAAGGCGCGGAAAGGCCTCTATTATGCCAATGAGGTGAAAAGTCTTCCCCCGGATTTGCGGGAGAAATACTTCCAGAAAGAGGGCGATTTCTTCGCCTTCAGTCCGGAGCTGAAAAGACGGGTCGATTTTAAGAAACATAATCTGCTTTTGGACCCCTTCCCCCAGGAGCAGGATCTGGTGATCTGCCGGAATGTGGTGATCTACTTTACCGAAGAAGCGAAGAACAAGTTGTACCGGGAGTTTAACCAGGCCTTGCGGATGGGGGGTTATCTGCTGACGGGAGGGACGGAGCCGATTTTGTACTACCGGCAGTACGGCTTTGAAAATGTTTCCCTTTCTTTCTACCAAAAGCGCGGCCTTCCCCAGCCGGAAGAGGAGGTACTCCGGAGGAGTCTCCCATGATTAAAGGGGTGGGGATCGATCTTGTTGAGATCGCCAGAATAGATACTTTAATGCAGAAAAAGAGGGAGGCGGCGGAGAAACGGCTTTTTACCCCCCATGAGTTGGCCTGCTGTGGCCGGGCCGCACACCGTTTGGCCGGCCGTTTTGCGGCGAAAGAGGCTTTTTTTAAGGCCTTGGGGACGGGGCTCCGCCGGTATAAATGGCTGGAAGTTGAGGTGCACAACGATCCCTTGGGTGCTCCCCATTTCCAATTTTCGCCCCGGTTACAATCCTATTTACGGGAAAACGGGGTGACGAAGACCCATTTGACGATCGCCCATAGTAAGGAATATGCGATTGCCCAGGTTATTCTGGAGGGTGATGAGGAAGGATGAAAGTAGCGCTTGCCCGGGAGATGCGGGAGATTGACCGGCGGGCCATGGCCGAGTTTGACTACCCTGGGCTGCTTTTAATGGAACATGCGGCCTTGGCCTTGTTCCGCTGGATCCGGGAACGGTTCACCCCGGAAAAAGTGGCTATTATCTGCGGAAAAGGAAATAACGCCGGGGACGGATGGGCGTTAGCCCGGTTGCTGAAACTGGCCGGAACGGGGGTGCAGGTCTTTTCCCCAACGGTCGGCGTCGAACTTCCGCCCGATGCGGAGGTGAACCGGCGGATGGCTTGTCGATTAGGGGTGAAGGAAGAACCATGGTTTGCTCTGCTAACCAACCCGGCGCGGCTTGCCTCCTGTTCTGTGCTGGTCGATGCCTTACTGGGCACCGGTTTCCGGGGCGTTGTCACCGGGGAGATGGCGGCCGTGATCAACACAATTAATGAAACAGGGGTACCGGTCGTGGCGGTAGACCTGCCTTCCGGGGTGGAAGCCGATACCGGCCGGGTCCGGGGGCCGGCGGTCCGGGCAGAACTCACGGTCACCTTTGGTCTGCCCAAAGTAGGGCTCATGGTCTATCCCGGAAAGGAGTATGCGGGAGAAGTCATCGTCGACGACATCGGCCTTCCCCCACCCTTACTGGAGGAAACGGCCGGTTCCTATTACACCTTGGACCAGAGGGAACTCCAACCCTTGTTGCCAAGGCGTCACCCGGAGGCCCATAAGGGCTCCCAGGGCCATCTGTTGGTGGTGGGCGGAGCGCCGGGGATGACCGGGGCGCCGGTCTTAGCCGGTTTGGCCGGTTTGCGAAGCGGGGCCGGGTTGGTGACCCTCGGCCTCCGCCCGGGGCTGGCCCTCCCGGAGAAACCCCTGGAACTGCTGGTTAAAACCTGGCCGGAGTTGAACTGGGAGGCCTATGATGCGATTGTGGCCGGACCGGGACTCTCCACCCAACCCGACGGGGCGGAACTTCTAAAGACCATCTTAAGCTTAGAGGGGATCCCCCGGGTTTTGGATGCCGACGCCCTTAACCTCTTGGCCTTGACCCCCAATTGGTGGGAGGAAGCGCGGGGACCAATCGTCCTGACGCCCCATCCGGGGGAGATGGCCCGTCTCTGCGGCCTTGCCACCCGGGAGGTACAAGAGAACCGGCTAGAATTAGTCCGGGAAAAAAGTAAAGCATGGGGGGTTACCCTTGTGCTAAAAGGGGCCGCTACCCTGGTGGGGCAGGGGGAAGAACCGGTCTATATTAATCCCACCGGCAATCCGGCCCTGGCCACCGGAGGCACCGGCGATGTCTTGGCCGGCATGATCGGCGGCTTTTTGGCTCAGGGTTTGCCACCGGCGGTGGCGGCGGTGGCCGGGGTCTACCTTCACGGGAAAGCCGGCGACCTTGCCGCCGAAGAGATCGGTGACGCCGGTCTCCTCGCCGGTGATCTTTTACCCCGCATCCCGCGGGTGATGAAATGGGGGCATCCTTGTGTTAACCGATAAAGAAAAGATAATCCGCCCGGTCTGGGTGGAGGTCGAAGCGGCGGCGATCCGGGAGAATCTCCGGCGGATTAAAGCTTTGGCCGGTCCCCGGCGCAAGGTGATGGCGGTGGTTAAAGCCGAAGCCTATGGCCACGGGGCCCTTAAAGTAGCCCAACTGGCCATGGCGGAGGGGATCAACTGGTTTGGCGTCGCCACTCCGGAAGAGGGGATCGCGCTGCGGCAAGCCGGGGTGGAGGCCAATATTTTGGTATTCGCCCCTTTGATGCCGGAGCAGGCGCCGGCCTACTGCCAGTATGATTTGATCGCTACGGTGACCACGGGGGCGGGCGCGGTCGCCCTTGACCGGGAAGCGGCCCGTTGCCGGCGGAAGATGCGCGTCCATATTAAAGTGGATACCGGGATGGGGCGGATCGGTTTCCTCCCGGAACAGGCCGGCGCGGAGATTGAAAAACTGATGGCTTTACCCCATTTGGTGGTCGAAGGTTTATATTCCCACTTTGCCACGGCCGACGCGGCCGATCTTTCCTACGCCCGGCAGCAGCTCCGCACTTTCCAGGGGTTGGTGACCGACTTGGAAAAGCGGGGGATCCGGATTCCCCTGAAGCATCTCGCCAACAGCGGCGGGTTGCTCAACCTGCCGGAGAGTTATTTTGATCTGGTCCGGCCCGGACTCCTCCTGTACGGGATGTATCCGTCCCCGTGGTGCCACCGGGAAAAGCTGGCGTTAAGACCGGCTTTCCGGTTGAAGACGAAAGTGGTCTATGTCAAAAGGGTTCCCGCCGGAACGGGAATCAGTTACGGCCAAATCTACCACACCGCCAAGGAGACGACCATTGCAACTTTGCCCATCGGTTATGCCGACGGCTGGATCCGGAAGCTTTCCGGCAAGGCTCGGGTGCTGATCAACGGGGAGTATTATCCGGTGGTCGGCACTATCTGTATGGACCAGTGCATGGTGGAGGTGGGTGACGCCCCGGTGCAAGTGGGGGATGAAGTGGTCTTGATCGGGCGGCAAGGCGGAAAGGAGATCACCGTGGAAGAGGTGGCGGCGCACCTTGACACCATCAACTATGAGGTGGTCTGCCAGATTTCGGGCCGGGTCCCCCGGATTTATGTATGAATGACAGAAGGTTGACCCCATGTACCACGGGTTTTTGTTTGCGTAGATGCAAGTTTGTTCCCGGGCGCTACGGATTGGCGGTGAATGTTGCCAGTTTTAACCCCGAACGCGTCATGACCAAAGCGGCCGGTTTTGTTCTGAGATTCTGGCGAAAATAAAGGACTATTATTATATTAGGAGGGACCAAGGATGGATAATTTTGAATTTTTAAGCCCCACCAAGATTATTTTCGGGAAAGGCGCCGAAGATCAGCTCGTGCGCGAAGTCAAAAAACTGGGGAAGAAGATCCTCCTCCATTACGGCGAGGGGAGTATCAAACGGATCGGCCTCTATGATCAAGTGGTCAAGTCCTTACAGGAGGCGGGAATCGACTTTATCGAGCTGGGCGGGGTGAAACCCAACCCGCGCTTAAGCCTGGTGTACGAAGGAATCAAACTTTGCCGGGAGCATAAGGTTGACGGGATCTTAGCCGTCGGCGGCGGGAGCGCGATTGATTCGGCGAAGGCGATTGGGGTCGGGGTACCCTACGACGGTGATGTTTGGGACTTTTACTGCGGGAAAAACCTGCCGGAAGAGACCCTGCCGGTCGGGGTGGTTTTAACGCTCGCGGCGACCGGGAGCGAAGCCAGTAACAGCTCGGTGATCACAAAAGAGGACGGCTGGCTGAAGCGGGGCCTTAATATTGACCTGATCCGCCCGGTCTTTGCGATTATGAACCCGGAGCATACCTTCACGGTCTCCCGTTACCAGACCGCGTGCGGAGGGGCGGACATTATGTCCCATGTTTTCGAACGCTATTTCACCAATACGAAGAATGTGGAATTGACCGACCGTCTCTGCGAAGCGGTGCTGAAGACGGTCGTGAACAACCTGCCGGTCGCCCTTGCGCAACCCGACAACTATGACGCCCGGGCCGAACTGTTGTGGGCCGGGACGCTTGCCCATAATGGCCTGTTAAGTACCGGGCGCGGGGGGAACGGAGACTGGGCTGCCCATAAGATTGAACTTGAGTTGAGCGGCCTGTATGATGTCGCCCATGGCGCGGGACTGGCCGCGATCTTCCCGGCGTGGATGAAATATGTCTACCGTCATGACCTCAACCGCTTTGTCCAGCTCGCGGTGCGGGTCTGGAATGTCGAGCCCGATTTTGCGAACCCCGAACGGACCGCCCTCGAAGGGATTGACCGCCTCACCAAGTTTTTTAAGGAATGCGGCTTGCCGACGACCCTGGCCGAGATGAACATCCCGGCCGACCGGCTGGAGGAGATGGCCAGGAAGGCGACGCGCGACGGGCAGATGGTCATCGGGCAGTTTGTCAAATTGACCACCGAAGATGTCGTGGCCATCTATAAACTTGCCCTCTAATAAGTCGTAAAAACGGTATAAGGTTTAGTGGTAAAAGAGTATAAGGTATGATGGCAAAAGAGGGTTCTTGTTGCGCGATCAACAAGAACCCTCTTTGTTTTTCACTGGAGCACACGATTTGTCAAGGCTGTTTAATGCCGGCAAAGATCATCTTCCGTCCGGCTGCTGAAGGTCAAACAATGGATCTCTTTCCCGGGTGATTAACCGGACCAAGGGCGCCCGGCCGGTAACCGGTTTGGGTCAGAGGATGAGCCGGACCCGGTGCGGGAGGCCGTCATTGATAAGCGGGATCCCGTCCTCCACCTTTTCCAGCCGCGTGCCGTCCAGTTCCAGGACGGTGCCGCCCGTCTGTTTCCGGTTGGGATTTTCGACTTTAATCTCGTAGCTGGTCTGTCCATATTGGTAATGGACGGTGTACTCCGGCCATTCTTCCGGGATGCAGGGTTTGAGATAAAGCCTGTTCCCCCGCCGGCGGAGACCGAGGATCCACTCCAGCCCCGCTTGGTACATCCAGCCGGCGGACCCGGTGTACCAGGTCCACCCCCCGCGCCC